>CAXNNH010000195.1:0-4376 GCA_964203325.1 Burkholderiales bacterium
GAAGGTGAAACAGAAGATCTCCGGCGGCTTTCGAACCCAGAACGGCGCCGACACCTTTTGCACGATCCGCTCGTATCTGGCAACGATGCACAAGCAGGGCCATAATCTCTTTCACGCCCTCACCCTGACTTTCCAAGGCCAGACTCCTCCGCCTCGCTTCGCTTGATCTACTCCAATCTCGCTAGGGGTACCTGAGTAGTTAGTTGATTATTATTAAACTATTGAATTAGAAATGGAATTACATCACCCGATGCTTGAGTACCGGCAGGCTAGCGCGCACTTCGGCGATGCGCTGGTGATTGAGTTCGCCGAGCACAATTCCGGCCCCCTTGAACTTGCGGTCCACAATCTGTCCCCAGGGGTCGATAAGCATGCTGTTGCCGTGCGTTTCGCGGCCATTTTCATGCACCCCGCCCTGCGCTACCGCCAGCACGTAGCACTGGTTTTCGATGGCGCGGGCGCGCAGCAAAACATCCCAATGCACTCGGCCGGTGGTTTCAGTAAATGCGGCAGGAATCACCAACAAGTCTGTGACACCGAGCGTGCGATACAGCTCAGGGAATCTAATGTCGTAGCAGATCGACAGGCCAACACGGCCAAAAGGGGTGTCGAAAGCCACGGGTTGCTGGCCGGCCTCTATCGTTGCGCTTTCGTTGTAATGCTCATCGCCCTTCTGGAAGCCGAACAGGTGAATTTTGTCGTAGCGCGCCACCCGTTCGCCCAGCGGGTTGTAGACCAGGCTGGAGTTGAGTACCTTGCCCGGATCGCTGGCCAGCAGCGGAATCGAGCCGCCGATTAGCCAGATGCCGTGTTGGCGCGCTGTTTCGGCGAGAAAAGTCTGAATCGGCCCACCGTCACCCTGCGTGGCATCCACCTCACGAACCTTAAACTTGTCGTTGTCGCTTAAACCCATGATTGGAAAATACTCAGGCAGCGCCAGCAGTTGTGCGCCCTGCTCGACCGCGTCGGCGATCAAACATGCGGCGACGCGCAAATTTTCGTCGACGCGCGGCGTCGAGATCATTTGCACGGCGGCGAGGCGCACGTTTTTCGGTCCGCAGAATGAATTACTGCTGAGGGTTGTCATTGATGCCTCCCGTGGGGTTGGAGAAATTCGGCAGGCGCGGTATTGCCAGCGAGGGCTGCGTAGCCAGGCGCGACAGCTTTTCAACTTTCGGATCGTCCCAGGTGCCGGTCACCAAGTAGTCAAAACCGAACATTTGATTCAGCGGGTTTTGCAGAATTTTGTGCGCCAACAAGGTCGCTATACCTGCTAGTGGGTTGACCAGTGCGATGCCCAACGCTGCCGTGCTGCCCAAATCCGGCTGCACATTGACGTTCAGCCGTTCCGTTTCGTGTTGTAGATCGGTTTCGCCACGCATTACGATACGCGCGGCGGGGCCGTCGATCAGCAACTGATCGGTGCGCATTACGCCGTTTTTTAGGATTAACTTGCTGACCATGCTGTCGAAGGCAAAACCTTCGCTGAAGACATCGCGAAAGTCCAGGGTAATGCGGCGCGGCAGTGCTTGCAGGCTGATCAGGCCAAGTAGTTTGCCGGCCCCGGGGTCAAGTTTGGCAAATTGGCCCTTGGCGGCTTCCAGCTTGATCTCGCCGCCCAGCGTCTGGTAGTCGAGGCCGGCTGGCGGCCCATTCCAACCGACTTTACCCTCCATGATTGCCGTGCCGCCACGCACGGCGCCCGCATAATCCAGACGGTCGAGCAGTTTTCCAATGTCGCTACTCTCCAGTTTGAAATCGAGTTGCGTACGGTTGCCGCCACGACCGATCTGCCATTGCCCGTGGCCGGTCAAATTACCATATGGATTGGCTAGTTGAATCTTGTCGAGCCGCCAGATCTGCCCCTCGTTGCGCGCCTGCACTTCAAGGCGGCCGAAGCGCCGCTTGCCGATGGAAAAATCATCGGCCACGATGTCCAGTTCCGGCAATTGTTCAAGGGCTTCCGTGGGAGGGGAAGGCGGCCCGTCATGGCCGGTCAGGGGTTCAAGATGTATTTTATGGAGACGTGCCGTGAGTTTGCCACTCCCCGCGCCTTCCCACTTCAAGTCACCACTCGCTTCGCGCGAAACGAGCTGAATGTGCCAAAGAGAAGGCGTTGCCGACGCGCTGAGATCGACATCGGTATAGGGGCGACCGAGTAGTAAGAGTTCATCCGCTTTGAGGTTAATGGCGCTGAAAGGGAGGGCAGAGGTCGCCGCTGAATCCTCCGCCTTCCTCGCAGCGGGCTTGTTGCGCAGCACTTGCCGCCATAAATCAACATCCAGTCGTTTACTGGTCATTCCCAACATGATGCCGCGTTCAGGCAGTAGCAGCATACGGCCAATTGCAATGGCACCACGCTCCGGCACATAGTCGTTTCCGCGCTTGCGTCGTATTAATTGCAGCGACAGCGTATTGCCGAGTCGGGCGTCGATCTGATCGCGCACCAGAGGTTCTCCACTGCGCTGCACGACGCTAGGCAGAAAAATTTTTTCAAAGTGCAAGGGCAGAGCTTCGTCGGCGGTCTTGTTGAAGGGTTCTGGCAAGGTCGAGGCTAGACCGACCAGGTTGGAGTCGATCACCAGATCGGCGCTGCGTTTCTTGATTCGTACCTCTCCTTTATATTTCGCCACCCCGGATAGTTTCTCGAACAGAGGCACGTCGAACTGCTGGTTAAGCTGTGCGGCACTCAACGATCCCTCGGCGCTAATCAGCACTTTGCCATCGCGCTGCGTCCCGCCCTTGACGACGAGCGGGCCGTCGAACAGCGTCGCTTTGATTTCCGGGATGCGCAAATCGTTGGCGCTGAATTGCACTGTCCCATTGACTTGCCGAAATGGCGGTAACCCCGGATCGACACTGACTTCGTTGCTCAACAAACGGAAGCTGCCATCGATCTTGGAATCGCCGATGTGGGCGGGGTCCAGTGGAATGACCAAGCCAATATCGAGGCGTCCGTCACCGGTCGCTCGCATGGCTTCGGTGAAATGCTCGATACGCCCACCCACCGGGCTTTGTTCGATAAACTTGAGAAACTCGGACGTCGCTCCCTCGACGCGTCCCTTGACCGTCAAAATCGTTAGCGGCGCGTCGAAATCGGGGATTACGGCATGCGCTCGGGGAATCTGGGTACCGAGTATGGCCCCCTGTTTTACATCGATGCTCATCCCGGCCCCTTCAAAGCGCAGATCGCCGGCCAGACCCGTAATCGGAGGCCAGCCGGTTCCGTAGTCTAGTACGACATCCCTCGCTTTGACCGTCACCAAAAACTGTCCGGTTTTCTTGTCGAGGAAAGGAAAGTGCTTCAAGTCGCCTTTCAGAATGAGTTTTGCGTTATTGCCGGTCCCGTCCTTTAACGCATCGCGCAACCAGTGACGTGCTGTGATATTGACGGCTTGCGGCATATAGCGCCACACAGCGCGGCCATCGCCTCGGGTCAAGGCCGCCTTCAGATCGATCACACCAGGGCCTTGTCCCGTGTTGCGGTAGCTACCTTGTGCAGAACCGGCCGCGTCCGGACCGGTAAACTCGGCGCGGGTCAATTCGGCTTCGAGCACGCCTTTCTTAAGTTTCCACTTCGCCTGTGCGCTCAGTGTGTCAAGCGCAATCTGCGACTCGGGGAAAATGTTCGGCAGGTCAAAGCTCGACTTTTGCGTCGCCAAGGTTGCGTTACCTCCCTGTTCGCTGGCGTCGAGCATACCGGTAAGTCCGGAAAAACCGGGGAATGCGCCGTGCGCTCTGAGCGCCAGATCGTCAAAGCGCGCTTTCAGCGAATAAGCCTGCACTTGTTCGGCGTCGATGCGCCATGTGGCACGCAAATCGCTGACCCGGCCGCGCGGAGCAAAATCTTTCAGCATCTGCCGCGCTCGGACATCCAGTGGCAAATGCGCGGCCAGACCCGCCAGCGGTTCAAGATCCAGTTGCCCGGCCGTCGCGCTGCCACGTAGTCCCTGGTTCTCCGCTTCCGTCTGCCAGTTAATATCAAAATTGCTGGGCGGAATCTGGATGAGCATCGGCTTGGTAGGGGCGCTGGCTAGAGCTGCTTGCGGCGGAGCACTGATGAGTTCAATCTGCCGTCCGCTAATTTCGACGCTCCTGTTGCCATTCCGGGCGTCGCCAAAGAGACCCACTCCCTTATCGAGAAACTTCGCGCCAAGGCGCCCGGACATTTTTTGCAGGTTGAGGGGTAGCAGGTCGTCGGCGAGACGCAGACTGAGGTCCTGCACAGAAAGATCAGCCGTAATCTCACGAACAATGCCACCCGCAAAACCGATCCAGGTGCGCACGGCGCCACGGCCATTTTCCAGCGCCACCGGATAGTCGACCCAGTAGCGCCAGATGGCCAGATCGGCTTCATCGATCTGGGCGAAAATCTG
>CAXNNH010000196.1:0-4369 GCA_964203325.1 Burkholderiales bacterium
CGCGCGACTTCCGGGTTGGAATATTTCGACGAAATAACTTCGCCCTGCTCGGTGATGCGGATCTGTCCCGAAACGGCGCCGGCCGGCTGCGCCAGTATGGCCTGATAGCTCGGGCCGCCGCCGCGTCCGACCGAACCACCACGCCCGTGAAACAAGCGCAGACGCACGCCGGCGGCGGCAAAGACCCCGGCCAGTTCGACTTCGGCCTTATACAGTTCCCAGCCCGAAGTCAGGAAACCGCCATCCTTATTGCTGTCCGAATAGCCGAGCATCACCTCGTGTTCGTCGCCGCGCGAGGCGACCAGCTCGCGATAAGCCGGCTCGTCGAACAGGCGCTTCATGATGCCGGCGCTGTTGCGCAGATCTTCGATGGTCTCGAACAGCGGCACGATATTCATGGCCAGCTTCGGTGCTTCGCCCTGCACGGAAGAAGGTGTCAACAGGCCGGACTCCTTGAGCAGCAGCGCCACTTCGAGCAAGTCGGAAGCACCGTCAGTCTTTGAAATGATGGCCGTTGGCAGCGCAGCGCGGCCGTAACGCTGGCGCAATTCGCGGGTGGCGAAAAAGATGGCCAGCTCACCATTCGTCTCGTCGCTATAGTCGGCGTAGGGCGAATACAGCGGGCGCGGACAGGCCACCTCGGCGGCGAGCAAGGAAATACGCGCATCTTCGTCGAGCGCGGCGTAGGTCGATAGACTCGGGATGCGCCCGGCGCGCGTCAGCAGCTCGGCAACGGTGCGCTCATGAACCTCCGAGTTTTGGCGCAGATCGATCGGCGCCAGATGGAAGCCGAAGACCTGCACAGCGCGGATCAGCCGACGCAAACGGCCTCCGGCCAGTAATCCCGCACCGTGTTCGCTCAAAGACTCGGCCAATACGCCCAGATCACTCGCCAGTTCGGCCGCGTCGGCATAAGCCTGCGCATCGCCTACCGCGTGGCGCAACGCTTCGTGCTGATCCAGCGTGCGCGCCGTTGTCGCCAAACGGGCGTAAAGACCGGTCAGCGCCCGTCGATACGGCTCATCGGAACGATGCGGCGAGTGGTCGGGCGACTGGTCGGCCAGCGCGGCCAGCGCCGGTGAAACCTTGAGCAGTATTTGCGAGAGCGGCAATTCGGCGCCAAGAGCATGAATTTCGTCGAGGTAAAAATCGAGCGCAGCGGTCGATTGCAGGCGCAGCGCGGTGCGCAGAATGTCGGCCGTAACAAAGGGATTGCCGTCGCGGTCGCCGCCGATCCAGCTACCGATGCGAAAAAAGGAAGGCAACTGCCAGTCTTCGTCAGGGAAGCGACTGGCCAGTAGATCCTGCAACTGGCCATAGACGCGTGGCAATTCGGTAAAGAAGGTGTCGTCGTAATAACTGATGCCATTTTTGATCTCATCGACCACCGCCAGTCGGTTCTGGCGCAGCATGCGCGTGCGCCACAGCGTCAGGATGGCACGACGCAAGGTTAAATCGGCCTCGTCCTGCTCCTCCGGCGTCATCTGGATACGGTCGCGACGGTCGAGCAGCGCGGCGATTTGGTGCTGGCAATGCAGAATGCTCTTGCGGCTGACTTCGGTCGGATGCGCCGTGAGCACCGGCGAAACCAGCGCCACCGAGAAAAATTCGCGTATTTTTTTAACCGGAACGCCGGCCTGTTGCAGACGATCCAGCGCCAGCGGCAGACTGCCTTCGCGCGCGCTGGAAGCCATCAGCTTGTGTGCGCGACGGCGACGGATGTGGTGCTGGTCCTCGGCGATATTGGCCAGATGGAGAAAATAGCTGAAGGCGCGCACCACCGAAATCATCGCGTCGCGCGGCAGATTGTCGAGCATCGATTGCCGCTCGGCGTAGAGCGCCGGATCGAGACGGCCCTCGTTCCCCGTCACAGCACACAGCGAACGTCGATCAAGGCGAACCGAAAACTGGCGAATACGTTCGACCAAATCGAAAACTGCCTCGCCTTCCTGTTCGCGAACCGTGTCGCCAAGCAAGCGACCGAGCAGACGAATGTCGTCGAGCAAGGGTAAATCCTTGTCGGCAGAAATGGGGGGCGATTGGGAAAGATCGGCAAGCTCGGTGGATTTGATAGACTCGGTGTTCGGCATGGTCATGGTAATTCCTGGGCGGCGAAGGAAACTGGATTATCGTTGGCTTTGAACGCGATGGAAAGTTTCAATCGTCGTACACGATTTTCTAAAATTCTGGAGTTTTCGGCCAGGCACTTAGGTAGAATCTGCCCCATGTTGGACGAACGCTCACGTACTTTGCTCAAAACGCTGGTCGAACGCTATATCGCGGAAGGTCAGCCGGTAGGATCGCGTGCGCTATCCAAGCTTTCCGGGCTGGATCTGTCCGCCGCGACCGTGCGCAACGTAATGGCCGACCTTGAAGATTTGGGGTTTATCGCCAGTCCGCACACCTCTTCTGGACGAATACCCACGGCGCGCGGTTATCGTTTTTTCGTCGATAGCTTGCTGACCATGCAGCCGCTGGAAAAGGAAAAGATTAACGCGATGGAGGGACAACTTCATCCTTCGCAGCCCCAGTATCTAATTTCTAGCGCCTCGCACTTGCTCTCCGGCCTCACGCATTTTGCCGGTATCGTCATGACGCCCCGCCGCATGGCGCCAAAAATCCGGCAAGTCGAGTTTCTCAGCCTCTCCGAAAAACGCATTCTGCTCATCTTGGTCACCGCCGATGGTGATGTGCAAAACCGCATTCTTTTTACGGAACGCGCCTATTCACACTCCGAACTTGTTACCGCCAGCAACACCTTAAACAAGTATTTCGCCGGCCATGATTTCGAGCACATCCGCCATCGTGTCAAAGAAGATCTGCTCAGGCTACGCGGTGATTTACAAGGCTTGATGGCAGCAGCTCTGGCCGCTGGCGATGAGGCGATGAGAAAAGTTGACGATCAATATATTATTTCCGGCGAGCGCAACCTGCTTGAAGTTGAAGAGCTTTCGTCGAATATGAAGCGCTTGCGCGAATTATTCGACCTCTTTGAACAGCGTACCTCGTTGATGCAACTCCTCGATATTTCGCATCGCGCCGACGGCATACAAATTTTTATTGGTGGCGAGTCCGGCCTGGCCCCCCTGGACGAATGCAGTGTTGTTACGGCGCCTTACGAGGTCAATGGCCAGATCGTTGGTTCAGTGGGCGTCATCGGCCCGACGCGCATGGCTTACGAGCGCGTGATTCCCATTGTCGACATCACCGCCAAACTCCTTTCCTCTGCTCTAACTTACCAGGCCAATTCCTGATGTCGCGTTTTCTACCCGAGCCTGCATTCCAGCATGGCGTGCAGGCCAAAACGGCTGTTCTACTGATTAATCTGGGAACACCCGAAGCCCCCAGCAGCGGCGCAGTGCGCCGTTATCTCAAGGAATTTCTGTCAGACCCGCGCGTCGTCGAGATCGCGCGTCCGCTTTGGTGGTTGATCCTCAATGGCATTATCCTCAATGTTCGCCCCAGGAAATCTGCCGAAAAATACGCCCAGGTGTGGACCCAGCAAGGCTCCCCCCTCAAGGTGCACACCGAACGTCAAACAACGCTGCTGCGCGGCTTTTTGGGCGAGCAAGGGCATCGCGTGGTCGTCGACTACGCGATGCGCTACGGTCAGCCATCGATCCCGGCAACGCTTGATCGCCTGAAAGCCGACGGCTGTACGCGCATTCTGCTGCTCCCGCTTTATCCTCAATATTCGTCGAGTACCTCGGCCACCGCCTTTGACGCCGTCTACGCCTGGGCACAAAAGATCCGTAACCAACCTGAATTGCGGACGGTGCGTAGCTTTGCCGATGATGCGGGCTATATCGACGCACTGGCGGCCAGCGTTCGAGAGCACTGGCGAATCAACGGACGACCCGATAAATCCTATCGTTTGCTTATGAGTTTTCACGGGGTACCGCGTTACACGCTCGACAAGGGCGATCCCTATCACTGTGAGTGCCATAAAACGGGACGGCTAGTGGCAGAGGCGTTGCAGCTCACGAAGGAGCAGTATCAGGTTTGTTTTCAATCGCGTTTTGGCCGTGCCGAATGGTTGCAGCCCTATACGGCACCGACGCTGGTCGCTCTGGGCAAGCAGGGAATCCTGCGCGTCGACGTCATCTGCCCAGGCTTTCCCTCGGATTGCCTGGAAACACTCGAAGAAATAGCGATAGAAGCCAAGGCCGAATTCATCGCCTCCGGGGGAAGCATTTATCACTATATTCCGTGCCTGAACGAACGAGAAGACTGGATCGCCGCACTGGCCGGCATCGCCGCCACGCATCTGCAAGGCTGGCCGACGCGAGCAGCCCTCGACTCAGCCAGCCTGGAGGCCAGTGCGCAACGCGCCCGTGCGCTAGGAGCGCCCTCTTAAAGAATGACGGTA
>CAXNNH010000197.1:0-4339 GCA_964203325.1 Burkholderiales bacterium
ACCTGGAGGATCCGCCCGATCTCCTTGTCCAGCCACTCCAGATGTTGAGCAATGCCCTCCTTGACGGCGGGGCGAGCCACGTCAAGCCGATTGGATTCCTGTGTGCGCATCCCCTGCAGCGCCTCCAGACGCAACACCAAGGCACGCAAGGCCTGCTCGCTGGGAACGGGTGCCTGCCAAGGGCTTGGGAGACGTTCGGCGCAGAATTTGGCGATCAGCTTGGCATCGGCTTTGTCGGTTTTCGTGCGCACTCCCCGCGAGGCACCGAAGGCCTTGATCTGAGCCGGATTGACGACACTGACCGTGACGGCCTCGACACCGGCCAGAAACTCGGCGACCGCCTCCCAATACGTACCCGTTGCCTCCATGCAAACATGGAGCGTGTCCACCCCTTGCTTCTCCAGCCAAGAGCGCAGCGCCGTAAAGCCGGTCGGGGAATTCTCGACGACCTTATGGCGCAGAGTGCCTTCCGGCCGGCGCAGGGCACAGTCGAGCTTGGCCTTGGCCACATCGATACCCAGTTGAAACCTATCCATTCCTTGTCCTCTCATGATCACCCTTGTCAATGCGGGCTGCCGGCAAGCCGGGCCAAAGATACTGTCCGATCGTTCTGCGAGGGTGAGCGGTTGCTGCAAGCATCTACGTCACGTGCCTTTGGCCCAAGGTCGGGCACGGCATCCAACCGCTCGGCTCGGAGTGCCCTCCGAGTGTTCTGTCACGACGACCGACTCCGCGCCGGTGGCGTCTCTAGTCGCGCTACGCGCTCCTTGCAACGCCACCGGCGCAACACCATAAAATCCCGTCGAGTTCATTACATGAATGAGAATTGCTGCGATGAAGTATGCTGCTGACCGCAAGGTTGGTTGTCGTACCGTGACGAATAACCGGGAGGCAGGAATGTGTGTATTTTCATCGTTATCGAAATGTGATCAATAAGGTGCTGGCCGAGGAATGCGTAGCCGCCCCCTGGCTAATCGATACCCACTGCCACCTCGACGCTAGCGAATTTGCCGCTGACCGCGATGTAGTAGCCGAGCAAGCATTGCTTCGTGGCGTTGGATGTCTTGTCGTTCCGGCCGTCGAAGTCGGTAATTTTGCCGCTGTGCGTGCGTGCTGCGCGCGCTATCCGCTTTGCGTCCCGGCATATGGCCTACATCCGCTCTATGTCGCGCACGCCACGCAGACTGAGCTACAAACGCTGCGCCACTGGTTGAAAAACGAAGCGGTCAGCACGCAAGCACCGGTTGCGGTGGGTGAAATTGGGCTTGATTTCTTTGTTCCCGGTTTTGATCGGGTACAACAGGAAATTTTCTTTATTGAACAACTGAAAATCGCCCGCGATTTTGATTTGCCGGTTCTGCTACACACCCGGCGTGCGGTGGATACCGTGCTAAAACACCTGCGCCGCTTGCGCGTCAAGGGCGGTATTGCGCACGCCTTCAACGGTAGTCGGCAGCAAGCCGACGAATTCATCAAGCTCGACTTCAAACTCGGCTTCGGCGGTGCGATGACTTATCGTGGGTCCACGCGTATCCGGCAACTGGCGGCCACCCTGCCACTCGACTCGCTAGTGCTGGAAACCGACGCACCGGACATTCCGCCAGAATTTATCGCCGGCGCACGCAACGCGCCCGAATACCTGCAGCGTGTAGCCGCCATTCTGGCCGGTTTGCGAGGGATCTCCGTTGAAGAGATTGCCGTTGCCACCTCCATCAACGCCGCCCACGCTTTGCCGCTCCTACCGACGATCGTCAGTCGGCGAACACCGAAACGGTGTTCCGCTATGCGCGAAGAATCCTTGCGTTGATTTAGACTGACGAAGCGTTTAACCTACACAACTTCATTGACCACCATCTCTCAAGAGGCCTGCCATGTCCGAAGCTACTGAACTATCCACCGCTAATAAGGAAAAACTCGTCTCCGACATGAAAATCGTCGTTGGCGACGCCGAAGATATTTTGCGCGCGACCGCTAGCTTGGCCGGTGAAAAGGTCGGCGAGCTGCGCGAGCGTATTCAGGAGCGTTTACGTGACGCCAAGGTGCGTATTGCCGATGCCGAAGCCGCTTTGCGCGACTCGACGAAGGCCGCAGCTCGTGCCACCGACGATTTTGTTAATGACAATCCATGGAAAGCAGTGGGCATCGCTGCCGGTGTCGGGCTACTGCTTGGCGTGATTATTGGTCGTCGTTAAGCCACTCTCTGCATGAGCCATTCCCGGAACAGCACGCAGGGCGATAACGAAGTGGGCCGTCGTAGCGACGTCAACGCAGGCTTGTTTTCTTCCCTGAAAGGTATCGTTACAACACTGCTCACCACAGGGCGTACTCGACTCGAACTGCTCGGCAACGAGATCGAAGAGGAAAAGCTGCGCGCCCTGCGCTTGCTGTTGCTGGGACAGGCGATGATGTTCTGTCTGGGTATCGGCGTTCTGCTGGCGGTTGCCTGGCTTGCCTTATTGTTCTGGGACAGCAAGTTGCTGGTGATGGGTGGCTTCGCCACCTTATTTATTCTTCTGGGGGGTGCTTTCCTGCGTGCTTTCCTGGGCGCTACGCATCGATCGCAACCGGTGTTTGCGAGCAGTTTGGCCGAGCTTGAAGAAGATCTTCGGCAGTTAAAGGCGGCTGCGCAGAATGAATCAACAACTGATTGAAATTGGTATCCGGCGCGGCCGGTTGATCGAGCGCATCGCCATGCAGCGCGAGGTCTTGGGGCGTCGCATGCAGCCCGTGCAGCGCACGCTGCATGCGGCGGATCGCACATTGGCGGCAGTACGCACGGGATCGGACTATGTGAAACGCCATCCCGGCATGGTCGCCGCTGCCGTCACTTTGTTGCTCGCGCTCAAACCACGTCGCCTCTGGCGCTGGGGACGGCGCGGCTTTATCGCCTGGCGCACTTGGCGTGTCCTGCGTAGCGAGTTCGAAACGCTTGCGTCACGGCGTTAGATTCGTGAAAAAGCTTCCGGAAAACTCGGCGCTCGGGCGTCTACTGGCGTCGCAAAAACAACAGGCGCGTGAATTTGTTGCCGACATCGTGCGTATGCGCGGGCTGATGCCGTTACTGATGAAGCACAGAAACGGCGGTCGATGGTCGAACGAGGAAAAGACAGAGCTTTTGTTCCAACTGCGCATTCTTTCGCGTGTATCGCCCTATTTACTCTTTCTGCTGCTGCCCGGATCGGCCTTGCTGCTCCCGATATACGCTTGGTGGCTGGATCGTCGACGCAAGATTCGTCCGACTCAAGCACCGACTCTACCCGTCTCCGAAAGCTGATTTTATCTGGCGGTCGAAAGCGGCTGGCCGAATTAATTCGATAACCTTTAGTCATAACAGCAGATCCATTAAGTCCTGGCTCTGTGCTTATATTCCCGGCTCTGCGCTTATGCCCAGATTCCTAACGCCAGCAGTTGTTGGGTAGCCGCTTCCGCCCAGCCCCGGTTAGCCGCTGGACTGGCTGGGCTGGGGTGCAAAATACGTCCGATTTTAACGCTCGTGCCGGATAAGGCGGATGCGGCACGCGCTTCGGCAAAGCCGCCAATGCCAATCACCCATTCCGGTTGTAAGGCGTCGACCAATAGTTTTAGGTGTTCGTCGCAGGCAGCATAGAGCGGAGCCGATTCGGCACCGGACAACTTATCGGGAGTCAAATTGCGCGCTTGGTCGAAAAACGCCAGCGGGCAGTAGTTGGCCACGAAGTGCTCGACAAAAAACGCCTCCGCCGTGCCGAAGCGTGCGTGGAACAAGCTCCATAGTCGCCGTCCGCTGACTTCGGAACGAACGCAGGAAAATCCCTCAATCGGTCGTTTCGGGTTTTCGCTGGCCGGCTTTTTGATCGGTGCCTCGATCTTCATCCAATGGCGCACGGCGTCGATTTCGCCGAAAGGAACGCCGCATTGCACCATGCCGAAAGGGCCGGGGTTCATGCCGAGAAAGACAACCTTTTTACGCGTCGCGCCATAACGGCGCAAATACAGCTCGTGCGCTGCTCCGGCATAGTTCAGCGGGTTGTAGACATGCGATACCGGCGATGAAAATTTCAGACTATCGACCTGCGCCGACAGCCGGTGTGCGGCAGCGATCAGCCGCGCTGAAACTTCGTTGCCGTTCACTTGGTGGCCATAATCATCAATCGGCACGGGCATCTCCAGCAAGTTTAGGGGTGCTCCACGGGGCGACTCGCGCGAGCAAAAGCATGCCAGGAACCGCCAGTACGGTGCAGAGCATGAAAAAATCGATCCAGCCCAAGGCTTCGACCAACCAGCCCGCCGAAGCGTTGATGAAAGTGCGCGGCACGGCGGCCAGGCTGGTGAATAAGGCGAACTGGGTCGCGGTATAAGC
>CAXNNH010000198.1:0-4337 GCA_964203325.1 Burkholderiales bacterium
AGGCGGCTGGACATCTGAGCCAGCCAGTCCACCGCCTCCATGGAGTCGCTAAAAGCAGTGCTGGTCGGCGCGGTATCCGAGACAGCGCGCGACAGTGCGGTTTGGACACTGGCGGAGAGTGGCTCATACTGTTGTGTCCCGGCGAAAGCAGGCGACCACTGAGCCGTAGGCAGAGCTAAAAACGCGCAAAGCCCCAATAATCTTATTCGCGACATAGCTTGGCCTTGATAAAGGCAGCAACGTCCGAGATGGGCAACAGTAGCGCTTCTTTGTCGAGGCGCCCCTTGTATTCCAGTTTGCCATCAGCAAGACCGCGGTCGCCGACCACAATACGGTGCGGGATACCGATCAATTCCATGTCGGCAAACATCACGCCCGGACGCTCGTTGCGGTCGTCAAGAATAACATCGATGCCGGCATCCTTGAATTCGGCATAGAGTGCATCGGTAGCAGCCTTGACAGCATCGCTCTTGGCGTAACCCATCGGGACGATGCAAACCTCAAAGGGAGCAATAGCCAGAGGAAAAACAATGCCGCGTTCGTCGTTATTTTGCTCGATGGCCGCACCCACAATGCGCGATACGCCAATTCCATAACAGCCCATCTCCATTATCGTCGCCTGGCCGTTTTCGTCGAGGAAACTGCACTTGAGCGCTTCTGCGTATTTGGTACGCAATTGGAAGATATGACCAACTTCAATGCCACGGCATAGTTCGAGCGTCCCCTTGCCATCCGGCGAAGGATCTCCCGTCACTACGTTACGCAGGTCGGCCACACTAGCCGGTTCTGCTAAATCGCGACCGAAGTTGACATGCGTCAAATGAAACCCGGCTTCGTTGGCACCGCAGACAAAATCATGCATCGCGGCGACCGTCCGGTCGACAAATAGAGCGACATTCGTGCCGACCGGGCCGATATAGCCGGGCTTGCAAGCGAGAGCGGCAAAGATTTCGTCGTCGCGGGCAAAACGAAAATCTCCGACCACCTTCTGAGTTTTGATCTCGTTCAAATCGTGGTCGCCGCGCAGCAGAATTAGCGCAAAACGATCAGTGTCGCTGCCGGGCAATTCGCGAACGATGGCAATCGTCTTGACCATTCGGGTGACAGGGATGTCCAGGAGGCTGGCAACCTCTGCGCATTTTATTTTTCCGGGCGTGGCAACCTTTTGCATAACAGTCGAGGCGTTGCCACGGACGCTGGGCGGCACGATGGCTTCGGCCAGCTCGACATTGGCAGCATAGTCGGAGTCAGGGCAATAAGCCAAGGCGTCCTCGCCGGAGTCGGCCAGCACATGAAATTCATGCGAACCGGTGCCGCCGATTGAGCCGGTGTCTGCCGCAACGGCACGAAATTTCAATCCGATCCGCGTAAAGATGCGCGTATAGGTATCGAACATATTGCGGTACTCGCGCTGCAAATCCTGAAAACTGGCGTGAAACGAATAGCCGTCTTTCATCAGAAATTCACGTCCGCGCATAACACCGAAGCGCGGGCGAATCTCGTCGCGAAACTTCATTTGAACTTGATAGAAATGCAGCGGCAACTGACGGTAGCTCTTGACCTCCTTACGCACCACGTCGGTGATAACCTCTTCGTGCGTCGGGCCGATAACGAATTCTCGCTGGTGCCTATCCTTCAAGCGTAGCAATTCAGGTCCGTATTTATCCCAGCGCCCCGACTCTTGCCAAAGTTCCGCCGGCTGCACGGCGGGCATCGCCAGCTCTATGGCACCGGCGCGATTCATTTCCTGACGCACGATGTTTTCAACCTTGCGCAGAACGCGCAAACCTACCGGCATCCACGTATAAATCCCTCCGGCCAAACGTCGAATCAGTCCCGCACGCAACATCAGTTGGTGGCTGATAATTTCAGCGTCGGAAGGCGCTTCCTTCAAGGTGGATAGGAAAAATTGCGAAGTGCGCATAATCGAACAAATTTCATCAAAGAAAATCCAATTTTACAAGACGACAGGCGTAAGTGCGACTTTCATTGTGCGTTTGAAGGGCTACTCTTGAACACATTCGTTTGAGTTGTTTTGCGAGTGCGGCGATCCGAACGGCGTGAACGCTGCTTTCCAAGCATAGTGAAATATGGAAGAATGTCTTCTATACAACAATTTTGCAGGTTCCAATATGCTGGATCGTGAAGGCTATCGCCCGAACGTCGGCATCATTCTCTGTAACGCAAAGAACGAGGTTTTTTGGGGCAAGCGTATTCGCGAGCATTCATGGCAGTTTCCACAAGGCGGCATCAAGCGGGGTGAAACCCCTGAGCAGGCAATGTACCGGGAACTGCACGAAGAGATCGGCTTGTTGCCCGAGCATGTTCACATTCTCGGCAGAACCAAGGACTGGTTGCGTTACGATGTGCCGATGCATTGGGTTAAGCGCGAGTGGCGCGGCAGCTATCGAGGGCAGAAGCAGATTTGGTTTCTGCTCCGCTTGGCGGGGCGGGATAGCGATGTATCCTTGCGCGCCAGCGATCATCCAGAGTTCGATGCCTGGCGCTGGAATCAGTACTGGGTGTCGCTGGATGCGGTGATCGAGTTTAAACGTGGCGTTTATGAACAAGCCCTGAATGAACTCGCTCGTTTTTTAGATTCTGACCGCCGTCGCTCAGGACTTTTTGGTATGTGGCGTCAAAGTATCCCGATGGCGGATGTTGTCGAGAAAGAATAACAGGCGTCGGGAGTTTTTTTGGGGGGGCTAAAAGCTTCCTGCTTGATGTCAATAATTATGCCGCTCCACTCCACGGTGTGAGCCGTTTGCTGGGTAGCAACAAAACAAGGGTAGCCTCCCGTGAGTAATCGTCGTTTCTGCGGATTCTTTCTTTTCCTCAGCCTGATGTCGTTGTCAATGATCGGCTTGGCGGCTGATTTTGAAGACGACTATGCCGCAAAACCTTGGGAAGAAATGGCAACGCAGCTTCCCTTATATCCAAAAAAAGAGAATCTACTACCGTTTTTCGTCAGCTCGGCGAGTGACAACCAGTTTATGCTCGATTCCGAATCGATCACGGTAGGGAGCGATGGTGTGGTGCGCTATACGCTGGTTGTTACCAGCGCGTCGGGCGCACAAAACGTTAGCTATGAAGGTTTGCGTTGTGCTTCGGCAGAGCGTCGGCTATATGCTTTTGGTCGCCCGGACAATACATGGTCCAAGGCGCGCAGCCAGCAGTGGGTAAGACTACAGAACCCGGATCGCAACCGGCAGCACGCGGCACTCTATTCGGAATACCTTTGCCCGAATGGCTCCATTGTCGGAGACGCTGCTGAAGCCCGAGCCGCCTTGCGTGCGGGAGGGCACTATTCCCTCAAGGATCGCTACCGCTGATATCGTGCCAGCACATACTGAAAACCGGTCGAGTGTTGCGGTATCTAACATAGGGGAATTTTATCTTGGCAGCCGATCGCTTTATCATCGAAATCGACAAAGTCCTACGCACCCTTTTTGCGGCCGCTCCGACGAGCCGCGAGGTGCCGGGGCGTGATCGGATAGAGCCGAGTTTATCGGCAACCGAGCGAGCACATTCCGCTGCGTTGATGCGGATCAATCATGTGGGAGAAATTTGTGCGCAGGCGCTTTATCAAGGACAGGCATTAACCTGCCGCGACCCGCAGATTCGCCAGGCGCTCGAACAAGCCGCGTATGAAGAAACAGAACATTTGGCCTGGACCGAGCGCAGAATCAAGGAGCTGGGCGGTCGCAAGAGTCTGCTCAACCCCTTGTGGTACGCTGGCGCGCTGTCAATGGGCGTGGTCGCCGGAAAATTCGGCGACGCCTGGAATCTGGGATTTCTGGCCGAAACCGAGCGACAGGTCGAGGCGCACCTGGCCCTTCATCTGACACAATTGCCGAAGCACGATAGTAAGTCGCGAGAAATTGTCGAGCAAATGAAGGTCGATGAAATCGCGCACGCGCAGACGGCGGTCCGCCTGGGCGCACTGGAGTTGCCGAGCGCGGCAAAAACAGCGATGAAACTGGCTTCGCGGCTGATGACGCGAACAGCGTATTACGTTTAATATCGACAAAGAAGTCGTGCCAAGCATTGGCGCGTGCACAGCCGCTGGAAGAGCGAGCCTACGAAGCCGCCTTTTCGACGATTCCTTTTCGACGATTCCTTGACGATGTTGCTGGGCAGCGATGTTGCTGAGTAGATTTTCGATTAGTCCGATTAGCACTTGCCAGCCTCGTCCTTTCGTCGGACGATAACGACCTCTCTACCGAAACGTCCTTCCCGGCCGTTAAGCCCATGTCTTCAGTCCTCGTTCGTCGCCTACTTATTGCGCTAATTGCCCTCCTGACGCTGCTTGCTACGCTGTGGTGGCTCGGACGGCC
>CAXNNH010000199.1:0-4316 GCA_964203325.1 Burkholderiales bacterium
ATGAGTTTTTTAAACCGTATGGAAATGCGGCGCGATGGTTCAACCATGACGCTGACGAAACGTTATTAGGAGAGTGATACCATGCCCCAACGCGACGAAATTACCATGCTGCGCCGCGAACTCGAAATGTTGATGGGCGAACGGCAAACTTTGCTGCAGGTGGCAGGGGCTTCCGCCGCATTGATCGCCTGCCTAGACAGCAAGCGCTTGCCGGTCGGTGCCGTTGAGTCTGCCGATCTGGTGGCAACGACCATTAACGCCTTATCTGAAGAAACGTTACAGGATGCGCTGAACGCCGTACGAGCCGAGATTGAGGACGAGGAAGCTGAAACCGGTAACTGATTTGCCGTTCGGCCCATTGCCCAAATCGGTTTGGACTGCAGTCGATTTTCTGCGTTTGCGCGAGGTTCTATATCGCGATCCGCACGGGGCGGTACGCATCTTTGAGGAAGGCGTTACTGACGAAAGCGAAGGTGACGAAATTCGACAGAATACGCTGACACCGGCTTCTGTTCTTTTTCCGATTGTTTTGCGTGCACATCAACCGACAGTATTGCTCACGCAGCGTGCCGCACATCTCAAGGATCATCCGGGGCAGATTAGCTTTCCAGGTGGGCGCGCCGAGCCGGAAGATTCATCTCCAGCGCAAACGGCCCTACGTGAAGCAGAGGAGGAAGTCGGCCTTCTGGGCAAGCATATCGAGATTGTTGGCTATTTGCCGCAATACTTAACTAGTACGGGCTTTTGCGTTACCCCTGTAGTGGCTTTCGTGACCCCCCCTTTTGAATTGCGCCCGGATCCTTTCGAGGTTGCGGAGATTTTTGAAGTACCGCTCGCTTTTCTGCTGGATCCAGCCAATCATCGACGGCACTCGTTGCATCATGAAGGAAAACTTAGGCAAACCTATGCAATGCCTTACGGAGATTATTTCATTTGGGGAGCGACGGCAGGTATTATCGTATCTCTACATCATATCTTGAATAATAAGTTATGACTTACACGTTATCAGGGGCTGCGACCGCTTTTTGCCTAAAGCCCCGAGAAATTTTAAGAAGTATTGCTCCTGTGGTATCTTCACCCCTTTCCAACGATAACGCGGCGCTTAGTGTCGAGAGCCGTATGGGTCATTTTTCGGGATGAGCTTGTTTTCCCTTGTCGTCGCTTTGCTGCTAGAGCAGCTTCGGCCACTTCCATATCAACAGTTGGTCTACAGACCGTTAGCCAAGCTCGCCGATTTTCTGGAAGAGCGGTTTAATGCCGGCACGGCCAAGCAGGGAGCTTTGGCTTGGCTGCTTGCCGTAGGTGGGTTGACTCTGATTGCGGGTATTGTTTTTTCGCTTCTTTGCCAAATCAACCTGTTTCTGGCGTGGTCCTGGAATGTTTTCGTCCTTTATTTGACGATGGGATTTCGCCAGTTCAGTCATTACTACACCGATATTCAACTTGCTTTACGCATGGGGGATCTATCTCATGCACGAAGGTTGTTAGCCGAATGGCGAGGACTTTCCGCTGACAATCTTTCGTCTGCAGAGATTGCCCGCCTAGCTATTGAAGAGGCTCTGGGCGCTTCGCATCGCCACGTTTTCGGCGTCCTCGTATGGTTTGTTCTGTTGCCAGGGCCATGTGGTGCCGTGCTCTACCGAGCCTCCGCATTTTTTTCAGCCTACTGGGGCGGGCGTCAGCCTACACTCTTCCGGGAACGCATTGAAGATGTTGAATTCGGTGAGTTTGGAATATTTGCGAAACAATTTTTCGCTATCGTCGACTGGTTGCCGCTACGCGTTACTGCCGCTGGTTTTGCCATCGTTGGCGATTTTGAGGACGCGATATATTGCTGGCGAACGCAAGCCAAGCAATGGTCTGATGACGGCCTTGGTATTGTGCTGGCCAGTGGTGCGGGGGCTTTGGGGGTGCGTCTAGGCTTGCCAGTTCTGGAGTCAGGCGAACTTGCAGGTCATGCCGAGCTCGGTATGGGTGAAGAGGCCGATGTGGATTTCATGCAGAGTGCCGTCGGGCTGGTTTGGCGTGCGCTGGTTCTATGGTTGTTGCTGTTACTTTTGTTGGGGCTTGCCAGTCTGGTGGGCAGTTAATCGATTAAATAGAAGGAGTTTCCCCATGAGCAGAGATGTTGTAGTTCTTAGCGCAGTTCGTTCAGCCATCGGTGCATTCGGTGGTTCCCTTGCTAACATGGAGCCATCTGAACTGGCTGGCATCGTGATGAAAGAGTCCATTGCCCGCTCGGGTGTCGATCCACAACTGATTGGAAATGCTGTTGTTGGTAACTGTATTCCAACCGATTCTCGTTATGCTTACGTCTCCCGCGTCGCCTCCATTCAGGCTGGCCTGCCGATGGATTCGATTGCCATGCAAGTTAGCCGTCTATGCTCATCAGGCTTACAGGGAATCGTGACTGCTGCGCAGAATATCATGCTCGGTGATTTTGATTACAGTATTGGCGGTGGCGTTGAGGTGATGTCGCGTGGCGGTTATTTGCTGCCTGCGCTGCGCACAGGTGCTCGCATGGGCGATACTAAGGCTCTGGACATGATGGTCGCCGTTCTGACCGATCCGTTTGGCGTTGGTCATATGGGAATTACGGCAGAAAATCTCGCCACCAAGTGGAACATCTCGCGCGAAGAGCAGGATGCTTTCGCTTGCGAATCTCAACGTCGTGCCGCCGTGGCAATTGCCGAAGGTCGCTTTAAATCGCAGATCGTGCCCATCGTTCAGCAAACGCGCAAGGGTGAGGTTGTTTTCGACACCGACGAACATGGCAAAGCCAATACCACAATGGAGTCCTTGGCCAAGATGAGGCCAGCCTTTAAAAAGGATGGCACAGTCACAGCCGGAAATGCCTCTGGTATTAACGATGGCGCAGCCTTTTTCGTTCTGGCTGCTGCCGATGTAGCTGCTAAGGCCGGTCAGAAGCCAATTGCACGTATTGTTTCCTACGCTATTGCCGGTGTGCCGAACGAAATTATGGGAGAGGGTCCGATCCCTGCCTCCAAGCTGGCGCTCCAAAAGGCTGGGCTAACGCTTGATCAGATGGATGTCATTGAGGCCAACGAAGCCTTTGCCTCACAGGCAATTGCTGTCAATAAAGGACTCGGACTTGATCCGGCGAAGACGAACCCGAACGGCGGAGCGATCGCCCTCGGTCACCCAGTCGGTTGTACCGGTGCTTTCATTGCCACCAAGGCTGTTTATGAGCTGCAGCGCACAGGTGGTAAGTACGCACTGGCTACCATGTGCATCGGTGGCGGTCAAGGCATTGCAGTAATTTTCGAACGTATCTGATCAAAATTTGTGCCCAAAAAATCCCGGTACGGAAGTACCGGTTTTTTTTGCCTTAGATAAGTTTAAATGCGCAGATCAATAATAGTCGATGTGATAGTATTCGCTCCGGCGGGTCTCCCCGCATTGCAGGATGGTGAATCTGGTCAGGTCCGGAAGGAAGCAGCCACAGCTATTATCTGCAAGTGCCGGGGGTAAGGCTCGCCACTTTCATTTCTGTTCTCGGAAGAGCCTGCCAAGCAGTATTCTTGGAGGCAGGCTAAAAACTCCAAAAAGTCCATTTGCCCATCTGCTAGAATTCGCCGCATGAGTTATCAGGTACTGGCACGCAAATGGCGGCCGAAAACATTTCAGACGCTGGTCGGGCAGGAGCACGTTGTCAGGGCGTTAAACCACGCTTTGACCGAGCAGCGCCTGCATCATGCTTATCTTTTTACCGGAACTCGTGGCGTAGGCAAGACAACGTTGGCCCGAATATTGGCCAAGTCACTTAATTGCGAAAATGGTATCAGCGCTACACCGTGCTGTGTATGTTCTGCATGTATTGAGATAGATTCCGGTCGTTTTATTGATTTGCTGGAAGTTGATGCAGCGACTAATACGCGTGTTGATGAGATGCGGCAGTTACTTGAAAACGCGGTTTATGCACCAACACGCGGTCGCTTTAAAGTTTATGTGATAGACGAAGTGCACATGCTCTCGAATTCAGCTTTCAATGCTATGTTGAAGACTCTTGAAGAGCCGCCGGAGCACGTCAAGTTTATATTGGCGACGACTGATCCGCAGAAAATTCCAGTCACAGTGCTGTCGCGTTGTTTGCAATTTAACCTCAAGCAGATGACGCCTGCCGCAATTGCCGGACACTTGAAGCATGTTCTGGAGGCAGAGGTAATTGATGTCGAGCCTGGCGCACTGAACCTACTGGCGCGTTCTGCTGCAGGAAGTATGCGTGATGCATTGTCATTACTGGATCAGGCTATAGCTCATGGAGCTGGAAGAGTAGAAGAAGCGCAAGTGCGTGA
>CAXNNH010000200.1:0-4314 GCA_964203325.1 Burkholderiales bacterium
GCGCTGTCGTTCGCCTTGCTGGTGGTCGATGCGCGCTTTCATACGCTCGAAGTGTTGCGTCAGGCCCTATCGGTTTTCACGCATCCCCTGCAACAGCTTGCGCAGGCGCCGGTGCAGGTGTTGACCAATGCCAGCCGTTATTTTTCCAGTGTCACCGTCTTGCAGGACGAAAATGCGCGCATCAAGCGCTCACAAATCGAGGGGGCCGCAACGCTATTGCGTACGCAGCAACTGGAAGCCGAAAACCAGCGTTTGCGCCGTTTGCTGGGTATTAAAGAACGACAACAGGCCAGTGGTCTGGTGACACAAATTCTCTATGCGGCGCGCGATCCTTTTTCCCGTCGCATCATTGTCGACAAAGGCCAACAAGATAGAATTGCCGCCGGTCAGCCGGTGGTCGATGATGCCGGGATTGTTGGCCAGATAACCCGCGTTTTCCCCTTCGTGGCCGAAGTAACGCTGATTACCGACAAAGGGCAGGCCGTACCGGTACAGATCGTCCGCAACGGACTACGTTCCGTGGTTTTTGGTCTTGGCAACGGCCAACTCGAATTGCGTTTCATGCCTGCCAATGCGGACGTGCAGAACGGTGACCTGCTGGTCACCTCCGGCCTCGATGGAATCTTTCTCCCAGGCTTTCCAGTCGCTAAAGTCGTGCATATCGAGCGCGATGCTTCCTACTCTTTCGCGCGCATCTATTGCGAACCGATGGCGGGTGTTGAGAACTTCGGCGAAGTCATGGTCCTCGCACCACCTGTAGCAAACCCTTTGCCGGAGGAACTGGTCAAGGAGTCGTTAGGGACAGCGGAGAAGAATGGCGAAAAGTCGATGCGTAGCAAGAAGAAGCAAATGAATAAAGACTGATAAAGAGGTTTACAAAGACAACCCCATGCAGCCCACCTTCTCCTCTTCCCGCATCCTGTTGCCCGTGCACCCGTGGTTCATCGCCTTGAGTCTGCTGGCGGCCTTGCTTCTTAATTTTCTTCCGACATCGAATTGGCCGGGAGTACCCGATTTCGTGGCTCTAGTGATTGTTTTCTGGAGTGTGCGCGAGAGTCGGCGCGTGGGGATGGGCTGGGGTTTTATTCTCGGGCTGGCGATGGATATGGCCGATGCCAGTCTACTTGGGCAGCATGCGCTGGCCTATGTTTTGGCCTCCTATGGCGCATCGTCGCTGGCGCGCCGTATTCTATGGTTCCCATTGGGGCAGCAAGCGCTGCATATCTTTCCGCTATTGATGCTCGTGCAAGTGCTCCAGTTCACGGCCCGCACCATCGCCGGTGCCGAATTTCCGGGAATGACTTATTTTGCCGGCCCGTTCGTTGCCGCCGCTCTTTGGTTGCCGATGACCTACCTGCTGCTATTGCCACAATATCAGCCCGTAGATCGCGACGCCAATCGCCCCATTTAAGAGACTTGGAGATCAGTCTTGCGCGCGCGGCCTATCTCCCTGCATACCCAGGACAGTGAGCTTGATCGCTTCCGTTTCCGCTTGGCCGTGGCGGCTGGAGTCGTCGGGCTATGTTTTGTCATTCTGATCGGACGTTTCTTCTATCTGCAGGTTGTGCAGCACGATTACTACACGACGCGCGCCGAAGACAACCGCATTTCGCTGGCGCCGATTGTTCCCAATCGCGGCGTTATTCTTGATCGCAACGGCGCGGTACTGGCGCGTAATTATTCGGCCTTTACGCTTGAAATTACACCGTCGAAAGTAGCCAACCTTGATCTGACGATCGAGGCGCTGGGGCAAGTTATTGATGTGTTACCCAAGGATCGACGGCGATTTCGCAAACTGCTTGAGGAAAGCAAAAACTTTGAAAGTTTGCCGATTCGTACGCGACTTTCCGATGTGGAAGTGGCCAAATTTGCGGCCAATCGCTATCGTTTTCCCGGTGTCGAAGTTCAGGCCAGGCTGTTTCGCCAGTACCCGCAGGGAAGCGTCGCTTCGCACGCGCTCGGCTACATCGGGCGGATCAACAAACGCGATCTTGAAGTCATCGAACAAAATGATCTGGTGGCCAATTACAAGGGCACCGATCACATGGGGAAAACCGGGCTAGAGCAAAAATACGAATTCCAGTTACACGGCGAAACCGGTTACGAGCAGGTTGAAATCGATTCCGCCGGTCGTGCGGTGCGCAGCCTGTCACGGACGGCGCCGGTATCCGGCAACAATCTGAGCCTGACTCTGGATATCAAGCTACAGGAAATTACCGAGAAGGCTTTTGGCGACCGACGCGGTGCTCTGGTGGCCATTGACCCAACGACCGGAGGAATTCTGGCGCTGGTATCCACGCCGACCTACGATCCCAACCTTTTTGTCGATGGTATTCGTACCGACGATTGGGATTTGCTCAACAACTCCCCCGATAAACCGATGGTCAATCGTGCCCTGAACGGCGCTTACCCGCCGGGATCGACCTTCAAACCATTCATGGCGCTGGCGGCACTTGAACAGGGTAAACGCACAGCCAGCCAAACGATCTCCGACCCAGGTTTTTTCAACTTTGCCGGGCATGAGTTCCGCGACGATAAGCTAGGCGGGCACGGTCTGGTCGACATGTACAAATCCATTGTCCATTCCTGCGACACCTATTACTACATGCTCGCTAACGATATGGGCATCGATAACATTGCTCGCTTTATGGGGTCGCTCGGCCTGGGTAGCCGTACCGGCGTCGATATCGAGGGCGAATCGGAGGGCGTATTGCCTTCGCAGGAGTGGAAAAAGCGCCGCTTCAAACGTCCTGAGCAGCGGAAATGGTATGCCGGTGAAACGATTTCGATCGGCATCGGCCAGGGCTACAACGCCTACACGCCGATTCAGTTGGCGCAAGCGGTAGCGACACTGGCTAACAACGGCATAATGTATCGACCGCATCTCGTGCACGCCATCGTCGATAGCAAAACCGGCGCCAAAACCTACGTCGAACCACAGCCCTTGCGTAACCTCAACTGGAAGCCACAAAACGTCGACATCATTAAAAAAGCGATGATTGGCGTCAATAAAGAAGGGACGGGCGCGCGCGCCTTTGCCGGTGCCGGCTACGAATCTGGTGGCAAAACAGGAACGGCGCAGGTTTTCAGCCTGAAGGGCGAGCAATACAAGGAGAGCGCGCTGAAAAAGGAGTTGCGCGATCACGCCTTGTTTATCGCCTTCGCCCCCGCCGACAAACCGAAAATTGCGCTCGCCGTACTGGTTGAAAACGGTGGCTTCGGCGCGCAGGCAGCAGCGCCGATTGCACGCATGGTTATTGATTACTACCTGCTCGGAAAACTGCCGGCAGGCCCGGCACCGGAAGTGGAAACGGCGGAGGAAGAATAAGTGGCGCTCCAGCAATTTTTGCACCGTCTCTGGACGCGAATTACTGATCACTTGGACGGGCCGCTCCTACTCATTACCGGGGCGTTGATGGCGATGGGGTTGGTGACGATCTATAGCGCGACTTACGACGCCAACAATCGGGCGCTGAACCAGTTATTCAACATGGCAATCGGTCTGGGGATTATGTGGAGCGTTGCCCAATTGCCGCCACAGCGATTGATGCGCTTTGCCGTACCGCTCTACGTTGTAGGTCTGATTTTGCTGCTCATGGTCTTTTTCTTTGGCATTAAGGTGAATGGTGCCAAACGCTGGCTATCGCTCGGTTTTATTCGTATTCAACCCTCCGAAATTTTGAAAATTGCCATGCCCCTGATGCTGGCCTGGTATTTTCACAAATACGAAACGGCCCTTAAATTTCGCCACTTTGTGGGGGGCGGACTGCTGCTCATCATTCCTTTCGTCTTGATTGCCAAACAGCCCGATCTTGGCACAGCGATTTTGGTCGGTGCGGCTGGATTTTATGTGATTTTTCTCGCCGGACTCCCCTGGAAAGTGCTGATGGTCATGGGCGTCGCAGCGGCCAGCGCGGCTCCCTTTGCGTGGACCATGCTGCACGACTACCAACGCAAACGCATCCTGACCTTGATCGATCCGACCACTGACCCGCTCGGTTCGGGTTATCACATCATTCAGTCGACCATCGCCATCGGTTCCGGCGGCACGCTGGGTAAAGGCTGGCTGGCCGGCACGCAAACGCATCTGGAGTTCATCCCCGAGCGGCACACCGATTTTATCTTTGCCGTTTTTTCCGAAGAGCACGGTTTGCTGGGCAATATCCTGCTGGTTGTCCTTTACACCTTGCTCATTGTGCGCGGCATGGTGATTGCGGCTAATGCGCCCACGCTTTTTTCTCGCCTGTTAGCCAGCGCGATCACCCTCAGTTTCTTTACCTACGCTTTCGTAAATATGGGGATGGTCAGCGGCAT
>CAXNNH010000201.1:0-4303 GCA_964203325.1 Burkholderiales bacterium
ATGGCCAGGTCGACCTCGTTGGAAATCAACAAGCGCGTCACTTCTTCGCGGTTGTCGATCAATAGGCGCACACGTACATCAGCCTGCTCCTTGCGAAACTCGGCGAGTAATCCGGGGGCGAAGTATTCGGCGGTGCTGGTCACGGCAATCGCTACTCGTCCACCTTTCAAGCCCTTCAAGGCCATCAGGGATTCATCGGCATCCTTCAATGATTGTAAAATTTGCCGGGCGTGGTCGAGTAGAATTTCGCCAGCTTCGGTCAGAAATACACGTTTGCCGATGCGGTCGAAGAGCATGGCACCGGAGACATCTTCGAGCTGCTTGATCTGCAGCGAAATGGCCGCGTGGGTTAAATGCAGCTTTTCAGCGGCGCGAGCAAAAGAAAGGTGGGAAGCAGCCACCGAAAAAATTTGGAGTTGGCGAATCGTTGCGTTTCTCATAGGTTAGTCTTTGCTAAACAAAATCGACAAAACGTTTAACTGGTGTTTTTCTATCACCCTACTAGAATCACCCCAATCGTGACAATTGCAAGATATTTATTTCTTCTGGAGACTCGCCATGCTATTCGGACGCACCAATGTAAACAAGTTTTTGGTTGAGGAACAGCGCCGCAACCCTGCGCTGGCGGGTGATTTTTCGATGCTGATCAGCGATGTCGTGCGCTCGTGCAAAGCCATCGCGCAAGGTGTTTCGCGCGGCGCTCTGGCCGGTGTGCTTGGCGACGCTGCTAGCCGCAACGTGCAGGGTGAACCACAGCATACGCTTGATGTATTGTCCAACCAGACCTTCCTTCAGCACTGCGAGTGGGGTGGCCATCTGGCCGCCATGTCGTCGGGTGAGGAAGAGGGTATTTATCCGATTCCGAGCGAAGGCCAGCGTGGCAAATATCTGCTGGCGTTCGATCCGCTCGACGGTTCTTCGAATATCGACGTCAATCTGACCGTCGGTAGCATCTTCTCCGTATTGCGCTGCCCTGACCAGTCGAGCGAGCCGACAGCGGCCGACTTCCTGCAGCCAGGCGCACGTCAGGTTGCTGCCGGTTATGCCTTTTACGGTCCTTCGACCATGCTGGTGTTGACCGTCGGCACCGGTACCCATGCTTTCACGCTGGATCGCGAAATCGGCGAATTTCTGCTGACCCATCCTAATTTAAAGATTCCGGCCGAAACGCAGAATTTTGCCATCAACGCTTCCAACGAGCGTTTCTGGGAACCGCCGATCCGTCGTTACGTTGAAGAATGCCTGGCCGGCCAGACCGGAGTGCGCGAAAAGGATTTCAATATGCGCTGGGTGGCCTCGATGGTCGGTGAAGTACATCGCATCCTGATGCGCGGTGGCGTTTTCATGTACCCGCGCGATACCAAGGATGCGAACCGGCCGGGACGGATGCCGCTGCTGCACAAGGCCAATCCGATGGCCATGATCGTCGAACAAGCCGGCGGTGTAGCGTCGACGGGGCGTGAGCGCGTCAGCGAAGTGGTTCCCGAGAGCTTGCATCAAAGCATTCCGGTTATCCTTGGCTCGCGCGACGAAGTAGAGCGCATTGAGCGTTACCACAGCGAGTATGCGAGTGGCGAGGACAAGCCTTTTAGCTCTCCTCTTTTTGCCACACGCACCCTGTTTCGCGCTAACTAAACACTGTTGCAACGCTCACAGACGAACTTTTAGCAGCTTTTTTTCCAGGACTCAGGAGACGCATTATGTCGAGTAAAAACCCCGTTATCGCCATTACCGGATCGTCCGGTGCCGGCACCACTTCGGTTACAAAATCATTTCAGCACATTTTTCGGCGTGAGAATCTGAACGCGGCCATCATTGAAGGCGACAGCTTTCACCGCTATGACCGCATGGCGATGAAAGCACGCGCCGCCGAGTTGACAGCGGCCGGCGACAATCACTTCAGCCACTTTGGCCCGGAAGCCAATTTGCTGGCCGAACTGGAGGGATTGTTCAAGGAATACGGTGAAACGGGTAACGGCAAACGTCGTCACTACGTGCATGACGCAGATGAAGCCAAGCGCTTCGGTTCCGAGCCGGGGACTTTTACCGAATGGAAATCCCTGCCGGAAAATACCGACCTGCTGTTTTACGAAGGTCTGCACGGTGCGGCCAAAACCGACACCGTCGATGTGGCGCGTTACGCCGACCTGCGTATCGGCGTCGTGCCGATCATCAACCTCGAATGGATCCAGAAAATTCACCGCGACAAGTCGCAGCGCGGCTACACCACCGAGGCGGTGATGGATACCATCCTGCGCCGCATGCCGGACTACATCAATTACATCTGCCCGCAGTTTTCGCAAACCCATGTCAACTTCCAGCGCGTACCGACCGTCGATACGTCCAATCCGCTGATCGCGCAGGATATTCCGTCGCCTGATGAAAGTTTTGTGGTCATCCGCTTTGCCGACCCCAGCGGGATCGACTTCTCTTATCTTCTGAGCATGATTCACGATTCCTTCATGTCACGCCCGAACATCATCGTCTGTCCGGGCGGCAAGATGGGGCTGGCCATGCAGATCATCTTTACGCCGATGATTCAGCAGTTGATGGACAAAAAACGTCGCTCACGCTGATTATTTCTGCGCGTAGTGACGAAAAAGGGGTCTCCCGTTGGAGGCCCCTTTTTTTGTTGTGCGCTGTGCGCTCTTTGGCCCGTATGGTTTTACCCCGTTTTATCCGATGCCAGAGATTTGAAGCCTGTAATGCGCGGTGGTCGAACAACCCTAATAATTTTAGGGGATTGGATTCTGATATAGTTCGCCACTTTTGCAGCCGATGGGTGTTAAGAAGTGATGATGAAAGTGTATTGGGAAAGCATGTATGAAACGGGGATGCCTGAAATAGATGTTCAGCATCAAGAAATATTGCGGTTGTTAAATTTAGTCGCTTGTTCCACTACCGCTAAACAGAGTTGGGACATACTTGCCAATTTGCTTGTGTATTTGCGTCAACATTTTAGCGAAGAAGAAAAGTATATGCCCCCGGATGTAGAAACCAGCCGGGAGCACAAGCTCGATCATGATCGCTTGGCCGAAGCGGTGGCCAGTTTGCTGGATAGGGTTTTGACGCTTCAAGCATCCTGGGTAGAAAGGGAATGCAAAATACTCATTCGCGACGTGCTGGTGGAACACACATGGAGGTTTGACAGGCCCATGGCGGTAGCCAGTCTGCAGCAGCAAAAAGAAGCTATAAGCTGAAACAAGCTAGCGCCCGTAGGCTCTCTGCTACGTGCTGGAGAGCCGCATGGATAAACGATCTTCAGGGGGGTAGGCTGGAGAGTGGCGTAAACAGGCTCTCTCCGGGCAGCCCCCCTGGAGATCGGCCACAGGCGCGGCTTCCAGAGGGGCGGTTTGTTTCAGTAAAGAATTTCGTTCCACCGGCTACGGGCGATCAGATCGTCCTTTTTGCTGTGCCAGGCGGTTTCCGATCCGGCAAGGCAGACCAGTGTTTTTTCGACCATCGTCAGCATCGATTCCATGCCGGCAATATAGACGTGGGTCGCCGGGTCGCCCAGCAGGGTCCACACTTCTGCAGCATTTTGCTGGAGGGCTTCGTCCAACGCGACGGGCGCGGCAAAGGCTGGCCGTGGGCTGATGGCTTGAAACGCTTTGAACGTCGGCTGATCGTAGTAATTAGCCAGATCGTTGTTTTCATCGTTCATATACAGCATTTCCAGGCCGCTACGGGCGCCGTAGAACAGTCGAACCTGACCTTTCCAGCCGCCTACCTGCTCGTAGATATGCCGGATAAAGGCGCGGAAAGGAGCGATGCCGGTGCCCATGCCGATCATTAGCAAATTGGCGGTTTTTTCCTTCGGCGGTGTAAAGGCCAGGCCGAAAGGACCGGAGAATTCGATGACCTCGCCGGCTTGTAGGTCGCACAGATAATTGGAAGCGACGCCCTGGTATTGCTCGCCGTTAAAATCGTCGATATAGGAACAGCGTCTGACGCACAGCGAAAACTCGGAGTGCCCGGACTTTTCCTGTACCGGATCGGCGATCGAATAGAAGCGAGCATGATATTTGTTGCCGAATTGTCCCGGCGCCATCACGCGAATGGTCTGCCCCGTCTGGCTGGCAAAGGTGCCTAATGCCGGTTCGTCCACGCGGAATGTCAGGTGTCGGACATCCTCGGACGAGGCAGCCGACGTAATGCGATGGGATCCCATCAGCGTTGCGGAGTAGAGCGGATTTTGCGGTGATACAGCCAAGCTCGACATATTCGTAACCTCGATAAGAAAAAAAGAAATGCTAACCGGTCGCTAGAATAATACGAGAGGGGGTACTTCGGCCAGAGCTTC
>CAXNNH010000202.1:0-4294 GCA_964203325.1 Burkholderiales bacterium
AGAGGGAGTCCTACTGCCGTTTACAGGATGAACAGCTTCAGTTGCTCCGAACGGCTGCGTAACATCAGCTGGTAAAGCTTGCACCGCTGAGGGTTTTGCGGGAGAGGATGCTAAACCAGATCTCGATTGGGTTGAGCCAGCTTGCCGAAGTCGGTGTGAAGTGGACATTAGGGGGTGCGGCCAACCCGTCATGATTCTTCTTGTGTGTGCTGTAGTTATCGAGGATCACATGAATCTGCTGATCGTCTGGAATGTCGGTGACCAAATCGTCTATGAACGCCTGGAAATCTGGGCGTTTCTTGGCACGGGTGGTCTTCGAGTTGATCTTACCTGTGGCGACATTGAGCGCGGCGAACCAGTTGATCGTGCCATGCCGTTTGTAGGTGCTCTTCATGCCCCGTACAATTTTGCCGCTGTTGGTGCATACGTATCCGGTCTTTCTTTCCTGCGCCTGAATCGAAGGCTTCTCGTCGACGCTGATCACGAAGGCGTTTTGCGGCGGACTGAGATACAAGCCGATAATATCCGCTGCCTTTGTCGAGAACTCCGGGTCCGTGCTCACGCACCACGAACGATGCCGCCGAAGTTGAATGCCTTCCTTGCGCAAGATACGCCAAACCGCATCATCCGACGCGCCGAGCGCTTGCGCCAATGTCCCGCCGTCCCAACCGACAGCCCTGCTGGCGGCGGAGCTTCAAGTTGCTTCAGAAGACGTTGCCGCAGTTCCGGTGCCGGATAGACGGATGGTTTGCCTGGACGCGGACGATCTCGCAGCCCGGCCAAACCTTGCGCTGGCAAAGCGCTTACGCCAAGTTCCTACCGTCGCCACCTGAATGCCCAACTCTGCCGCCACCTCATCGTTACGCAGCCCACCAAAGCAACCGAGAACGTTCCACTAATCGCGCATCCTCAGTTCGCCTCTTACTTAAGCGCTCCAGTGCCTCCGAACGCTCGATCACCGTCGCAACTCTCGACATATCCGCCTCCATTCTGTGATGACGATGGAGGTATGGTAATTAATTATGAATATTTAATTCAATTAAACACTAGACCCAATTCACTCAGAAGATCGCGCCATGGACTACCGATCCGAGCGATCCAAAGTACCGCCTCAAGAAACAAGCGATTGTTGCCGCCCTTACTGCCCGGGTCGCTGCGTTTCCCCGGTAACACGGCCTCTATACGTTCAAATTAATCATCCCGTAACCGATAGCGATCCCTCCCGATCTCCGTTCAAACGTCAGGATATGACCATAAATCGCAGTGGGTGAACAGCCAATCGCTAAGTTATTGGTGTGAACGAGTTTTGGGTTGAAGTCCGGAATGGCATTTTTTCTGGCGGTGAATGTCAACAGACCCTAGTTAACCGATGGACGCAATGGATTTGTATTTTTGTTTTCTACAGCATAAACGGCAGCTTGCACGCGAGAAGTAAGTCCAAGTTTAGCCAAAATGTGACGAATGTGTAGTTTGACCGTTTCGTGGCTGATAGATAAAAGTTGCGCAATGGCTTTATTCGACAAACCTCCGGCCAAGTGATTGAGAATCTGCCTCTCACGACCGGTTAGTAATTTTAGTGCAGTTTCACCGCTAGAAGGTGCCGATCCACCGTTGAGTAATCCTGATAGTTTGGTAGACATTAATGGAGCAAGTACCAGTTCGCCAAGAGCGACGCGTCGAATAGACTCAATCAGCATTTCGGGCTCCATATCCTTTAGCAAGTAGCCACGAACCGACAGACGTAAGGCCTCCGCAAGATCGTTAGGTGAGTCGCTCATTGTCAGGATCACCACTGGAGTAGTAAAGGCTTGGTCGCGTAAATTACGTAAAACGGTCAATCCGTCTGCGGCAGGCATTCGTAGATCCATGACTACTAAATCGGGCGAGTGCAATCTAATCAAATCAAAAATCTCGTTGCCATCGTTTGTGGTTGCTACAACCTCCATGCCACCCTGTACGGTCAGTAGGTCGGATAGTCCTCTACGACACAAGCTGTGATCGTCTACGAGTATCAATCTGATTGGAGCTGTCATCTTTTCTTAGTCCTCTGTCTCGGTTAGGAAGGGTACACGCAAAACAACTCGCAGGCCAGATGCCAGCCATATAAACTCAATTTGACCATAAGCGCGTTGCGCTCGCTCGCGCATGATCTGCAAACCAAAATGCCCTTTGGGGTCGGCATCAAGGGAGGGGCGTTTAGTATTTATTAATATCCCCTCATCGGATCGTGGGAAACTGCGTACAGCACCATCGTCTTCGATCTCGATCTCAAGAACGTTATTGGACAAAGATATGCGTATCCAACTGTTTTTAGCCCATGAATGTTTTTGGATATTGGCCAAAGCTTCTCGTACTACATGGTAGACCTGCGTTTCTTGATCCGCAGACAACTTTGCATGTTGGAGCTGATCGATCCCGGATAGTTCAAGAGCAATCCCGCTAGACTCAAAAAAGCGATCAACAGTCTCAGCCAACCAGCCCTTTAGTCCTCGAGAATCCATACCTGCCCGAAAATGAGACAGCAGTTGTCGCAATTCACGGTGCGCATTGGCGAGTTCGTCCTTAACGTTACTGCAGTACTTTAGCGCGTCTTCATGTAAATTATTTTCGATAGCAGATTTCAGAAGGCTTACACGCGTACGCATGAATAACAAAGATTGAGCAAGCGAATCGTGAATGTCACTAGCCATCGCTTGCCGTACAGTCAAAAGGCTTGAATTGAGATTTTCCTGGCTCAGTCGGTCATTTTCCAGCGCCAAACCCAGTAATAGTCCAAAGGGGCGTAGCACTTTGTCAATTTCAGTGGCAACTTCGTTGGCTGATTCGAAAAACAGGTTGAAGACCCCTATGGTTTGATCGCGATAATCCATTGGAACAGCGACACCGTGTTTACAATCATGGCCAAAAAACGCTTGGTCGCCTCCTTTTGCGCAATGTTTAAGATTATCACTGGGGGAAGGGTGTTCATGGCGAAGCGCTTCACCGCACATTCCACAATCCGCTGGCATGCGCCTGGCTCGCCGAACAATTTCTTCCGGCAACCCTACGGCTGCAACAAGCCGAAAATACGCACCGTCAGCAGTGATAGCCCGCAGGGCACCTGCCTTGGCGCCGGTCAGTTGAACGACCGTAGAAAGAAAGGCTTTTAAGTCTGCGCCTGATTGCGTGCTGGTGACAGCTAGATTGATTTGATCGGATCGTCCTGCATTTAACTCATTAGGCTGTGTAGAGGACTGCTGAGCTTCCCATTGTAATGCGAGTCCTATGCGGCCTTGTGATCTTATTCTATCATCTCTCACTTGACTATTCTCCGGCGAAAAACATGATGGCTTGTATTAGAGATCCCTCGGTATTTCATCTGCCAAGGGGAGTATTTCATGCTAGGCTCTGTTGATGTTTTGCTGTTCCCTTACCTGAGCCACAGCAAGGTGGCGGCAAAAGCGAGAATCTCCATGAAATGAATGGCTTTTTTCTCATAGCGCATGGCGATTCTGCGGAAATATTGCAGCTTGCCAAACAGGCATTCAACGACGTGGCGTTCCTTGTAATGCCAATAATCACAGTCTCTTTGGTCCTTTTCGGTTGGACTTGGGCGGAATGACGGCCTTGATCCCCTTTCCCTGAAGCCACGCCAAAAATGCGTCAGCATCGTACCCTCTGTCGGCCAAACAGGCTTGGGGCGACAGGCCGTCCATCAGCGGGATCGCCTGGGTAATATCCGCCGCTTGTCCTTCGGTCAGGATAAATTTGAGCGGCAATCCCAGCCCATCGGCGACCGCGTGGATCTTGCTTCCAAAGCCCCCCGAGACCGACCCAGGGCCTCTTTGTCTGCGCGACTCTTGGCAGCAACGGCCGCACAGGCATGAGCACGTATCGACGAGCTATCCATAGAAACCTCTTGTAAATCCGCCTGCTTTGCCCTCCATTCAAGGAGTTGCCCCCACACTCCTTTCTGCGCCCCCCTGCGAAGCGCTTGAAAACGCTGTTCCAATTTCCCCGATCACGGGGCAGTGACCGCCACGGCCCTCCGACGCGCAGCCCCCAAAGAACCGCTTCAACAAAATGCCGGCACTGATAAGAACGGCCCGTATAGATCCCCTTTGTCGTTCTAAGCTTCGTAAAAATCCGCTCCCACTCCTCGTTCGTTAGTCTCGTTTTGTCACGCTCGCAGGCTTGAGACATTTGCATTTCCCAAAGCGGCTAATTTTACCGCCAGCAAAACATCAACAGAGCTGCAGCCCCCCACAGCCAAGTTGTCTTTGGCAGATGAAATACCGAGAGAAACTCAGTGTTT
>CAXNNH010000203.1:0-4280 GCA_964203325.1 Burkholderiales bacterium
AGCAACTTCTTACGCATCAAGCCCACGGGGACGATCACTACCGGCGAGGGGCCACAGGTCGTCGTAAAAGTAACGCCCAGCTTCGGTGCCATAGGGGGGGCGTGGTCTGGCTTCAGCTATCGCAATAACGCCATCGACACGATCAAGACAACCAACACCTATCTCTCCTTTGGGAAAAAGGCAGGAGACGAGATCGTTAATGTTTTCGTCAATCTCGATTTGGCGCAAACCGGCTCCTTAACCTACGAGCTTAGTTGCGCCTCTTTGCAGATCAGCGCACTTACGCCCGCTAAAGGGCCGGTCGATACTGCCGTCACGATCACCGGAGCAGGATTTGGCACGACGGCGGATACGCGAGCAGTTTATTTTAATGGTATCAAGGCATCGACCGTAACATGGAGCAGCGATACACAAGCTATCGCAAAAGTGCCGCAAAATGCGTCGACGGGCAATGTAGAAGTCGAGGTCAATGGAACCAAGAGCAATGGCCTGCCCTTCGAGGTGGTTGCGCAGTGTAGTGCCACCCAAAATCAAGGTGCCGATACGCCAGATACACGGACGGTAGAGTTGGGTAAAACTTCTGGCACGTTTGATTTCGTTTATGAAACCTACACGGTGAAGGATCAGATGCTGGTCCGTTACGAGGGCGCAACACTGTTTGACTCAGGATGCGTCGGTACGAATGGTTCAAAAACCAAGAGCATCGCCTACAACGGCAAGTCTTCGCAGATTTCCGTGCAAGTGATTCCGAATTGCGCAGGCACCAATAGCACCGGATGGGAATACCGGGTCAACTGTCCAAAATAGGCAAAATCCGAATGCCGCTCTGTTCTGAACAGCGCGGCATTCTTCTTTATTGGCCTCGGGAGTCTTTTTCGCTACTGCAAAAAACGCGGAATATCAATTTTCCATTCGCCAGGCGATTCGTGACTGATGATCCGATCCGCACCACCGGCCCCCAGGCGTTTCGAGAGGTCGACATCTTCTGGCGGAAGATAATAGTTGCGCTTGGTATCGAACATGACTCTAACTACAGGGGTCAATAGGCTGTTCTCGCGTTGCTCGACAACGATTCCCAAACGGCCACTTTCCAGCCGTACTAGAGAACCGACCGGATAGATACCGACACTCCGGACAAAACTCTGTACCAGCACGGGATCGAAATGGAATTTGCTCCACTCGAAAAGCTTGCGCACCGCATCGGCTGGACTAAGCAACTTGCCGTAGCAGCGGTCGGTGGTAATCGCATCGTAAACGTCGATAATTGCCGCCATGCGTCCTATCTGCGAAATCTCCGTTCCCTTAAGCCCTTGCGGATAACCGCTGCCATCAAATCGTTCATGGTGCATCTCAACGGGATCGAAGGCAATTTTCGGAATGCCTTTCATCTGGCGCAATAGATCGGAGCCTAATACAACGTGCGATTTGACCAAACGAAACTCTTCGTCTGTTAGTTTGCCCGGTTTGTTAAGCAAGGCCAGATTGATGCGCATCTTGCCTATATCATGCAGTAGCGAGCCAAGAGCAACATCGTGGATGGTCGCTACATCCATGCCTAAAGAATGGCAAAAGGCGGTCATCATCGCGCACACATTGGCGGAATGTAAAAAAGTGTAGTCGTCGAGAAGTTTCAGACGACGCATCGACATCATGGCATTGTTGTTACGCATCACCGACGCAGCGATTTTTTCGACCACAGCCCGACTCGCTTCAATTTCAACCTGCCGGCCAAGGCGAACATCGTTCATAACGCCACGAATGATTTTTGTCGCTTCGCTAAAAGCATTTTTGGCCCGCCCCAATTCGTCGGCAAGCGACACTTGCCGCTCCGGTGGCTTGGGTTTGCCAGCCTGCGCAAATTGTTCAAGCTCGCGTTCGATCGATGCGGCAGCCTCCTCACGGGTTGGTGCATCACATACGTCCAGGCCATGACGAGTGTCGATAAATAATTCACGAATACCACTGGCGCGAATTTTCGCTAATTGATCGTCGCTATCCACCTTCATACTGTTCAGGACAAACGGATGCTCCAGCCAGCCAGCGTTAAAATCACTGACATACATGCCGGAACGTAATTGTTGAACAGATATTTTCTTGATCATTCGATTAGCCTAAACCTGTTAAAGACGCATTAACTTCAGCGGCGGATTCAATCAGCACAACCGCTTCGGCGGCAATACCTTCGCTGCGCCCGACGAAACCCAGACGTTCCGCTGTTTTGGCTTTGACATTAACGCCCCCCTCGGCTATCTGCAGATCGGCCGCAATAGCGCTCACCATCTTCGGAATGTAGGGAGCCATTTTGGGCTGCTGGGCAATAATAGTCACATCAACATTACCCACCCGCCAACCCGCCTGAGCCAGCAGAGCAACAGTGGCACGCAACAAGATACGACTGTCGACTCCTCGATAACGTTGATCGCTATCCGGAAAATGGCGACCAATATCGCCGAGTGCCGCCGCACCGAGCAAAGCATCGATCAGGGCATGGAGCAACACGTCGGCGTCCGAATGGCCGAGCAGTCCGACGCTATGCGGAATGTCGACACCGCCGATCGTCAGCTTGCGTCCCGGCACCAGTGCATGAATATCGCACCCTTGGCCAACTCGTATCATTCGATTCTCCCGCGCAAGATAAGTTCGGCTAAACGAAGATCGGCAGGATAGGTAACCTTGAGATTGCTCGCATCCGCTCGTACCAACTGTGGCCTAAGGCCAATCGCTTCGATCGCTCCGGCTTCATCCGTGACGCTGTCAGCGCAGGCCAGCGCCCTACAGAGCGGCGCGTAGCGAAACATCTGCGGAGTTTGCGCCTGCCACAGCCCATCGCGAGGTTCAGTGGCCATTACCCGCTGTGCAATATCGGCGCGCTTCAGGGTATCGGCCACTGGTATGGCGAGCAGGCCGCCCACGGGATCATCGGCCAGTTCGTCGCACAACGTTGCGAGCATGGCTTGCGAAATACAGGGGCGCGCTGCATCGTGTACCAATATCCAATCATCGTCGGCAGCGGCTGTCGAGGCGGCTGCAAGGCCATTCGCTACACTTTGTGCCCGAGTGAGGCCACCGCAAAAAACCGTCTCAAGCTTCGAGCCTAGTTCCGACCAATCATGCTCCCGCCACCAGACATCGTCGGCAGACAAAATAACCCAGACGCGCTCGATCCGCTGACAGCGACAAAGCGCGAGCAGTGTATGGTAGATCAGTGGATGACCAGCCAGCAGTAGATATTGTTTCGGTACCTCGGCACCAAAACGTGATCCGCTGCCCGCCGCCGGAACAATTGCGTAGTAGCGTGGCATGACTCAATTTTAACGCAGCTTTTGTCCACGCCCCGGAAATAGATGAAGGCAAATCGACCTCTCTTCTAAAAGCCTGTTTACGATCTCCGAAGCAGGAGGACAAGGAAGGCAAGGTGAATGAACTGTAGGCTCGTGTTGAGTAGTCGCTCGCAGTTTTTCCAGAGTCGTCGGCATTTTTCCAGCCAGGCAAAGGATCGTTCCACGACCCAGCGCTTCGGAATTACCGCAAAGGTATGTAGTTCGCTCCGCTTGGCGACTTGTACGCTGGCCCCCAATTTTGCAGAGATGGCCTGAGCAAACGGCTCGCCTGTGTAGCCCCCATCGACGAGCACACTTTGCACGCAGGAGAGAGGGGCTTGGCAGCGGTCAACGGCCTGAAGAGCCCCTTGGCGATCCGTCACATCGGCCGTCGTGACGGCTATCGCGTGAGGGAGTCCTTGGGTGTCGACCGCGAGGTGACGTTTGATGCCGGATATTTTTTTCCCCGCGTCGTAGCCTTTACGCTCGGCGGTGTCGGTGTTCTTCACACTTTGGGCATCTACAATTATAAAGCTCGTCAAAGCAGGACGCCCCTCCTGGATTCGGGCGCTCTCAACCTGTTGCTTCAATGCCTGCTCCAACACACTGATTCCCTGCGGCCCCGGCTGCTTCCAGCGCACAAAGTACGAATAGACCGTGTTCCATTTCGGAAAATCCTTGGGCAACATCCTCCACTGAATGCCTCCCTTGAGCACGTACAGGAGCGCGCACCAGACCACGAACAAATCCACCTCCCTTGGTTTTGTCTTCTTGCGGATGCTTTCGAGGAGGGGTCTGATTACTTCAAATTGCGCGCGACTAATGTCGCTAGGGTATGTTTCTTCTTTCATTGGCCTATCTTCGGTGTTATTGCCGAGATCGTAAACAGGCTCTTAGTATTTGCTTGGCGAATGACGGCTTCCGATTCTGGCCACTGACCGTTCAGGGCACAGAGCCGAC
>CAXNNH010000204.1:0-4260 GCA_964203325.1 Burkholderiales bacterium
GCCAAGTGCGATGCGGCGCTCTCCGAAATGGCCAGGCTGGGGCTGCCGCTGCTGGTACATGGCGAGGCGACCGATTCGGATATCGACGTTTTTGACCGCGAAAAGGTGTTTATCGAGCGTGTAATGCAGCCGCTGCTGGCGCGTTATCCTACGTTACGTGTCGTTTTCGAACATATTACGACGCAGGATGCCGCCGAGTTTGTCGCCGAGTCCGGACCAAACATCGCAGCGACAATTACCGCGCACCACCTTCTTTACAACCGCAATGCCCTCTTTGTCGGCGGTGTTCGGCCGCATTACTATTGTTTGCCGGTCTTGAAGCGCGAGATCCATCGACTGGCACTGGTGCGCGCAGCCACCTCCGGCCACTCAAAGTTTTTCCTCGGCACCGATTCGGCGCCGCACGCACGGGGCGCCAAGGAGGCGGCTTGCGGCTGCGCCGGTTGCTATACGGCGTTTTCGGCCTTGGAGTTGTACACCGAGGTTTTTGCGGCAGCGGGCGAGCTGGACAAGCTTGAAGCGTTTGCCAGTTTCAACGGCCCCGATTTTTATCGTCTGCCGCGCAATACAAGCAAGGTAACGCTACAACGACAGGACTGGACGATGCCAGCCGCCTTCGATTTTATCGAAAACGATACGCTGCTGCCGCTGCGGGCAGGCGAAGTTCTGCGCTGGAAAATGTTAGCCGGAGAGCGCTGAATCAAGCCTGTGAAAATAGCCTGGCCAGATCGGTATGCTTCGCAGCCTGCTTCCTGTTTTTGTATTCTGTTTGAGGAGATTCATTGTGTCGCTGTTGAAGCTGCTGCCCTTTCTGCTGTTGCCCGCGCTGGCCGCCTGTTCCGATGATCGTGCCGCGTTTCAAATTACCGACAGCGATCATGCGCTAACCCTGATTCGTGTGCAGCGCGTTCCCGGCTCGAAAACGGCGTCGTATTCCATCGTTGCCGCTCGCATGCCCGATTGCATGCGGCGCCACAAGATGGGTTCGGCCAGCATGTTGGTTAAAACCGAGGTTTATTCGCCAGGCAACGACGCCTGGATTCTCAAACAGGGCGCGCGCATGTATGTGGTTGAAACGCGAACCTGTGAAGGTTTTGCCAAACTTGAAGCCGAGCCGGAGGGGGGCATGGGGCCTTTGCTCGGTGTTTTTCAGACGAAAAAAGGGGAGCTGACGTTTGTTCCCGAGCCGAAGAGCGAGACTTCGGCCGAACCGGCGCCCACGACGCCGGCCGCCCAGTAAGTTGCTCTGCTGAACTGCGGTGAAGCTGCTTTCTTCCCTGGCAACCAAGCGTAGCGGCCTGTTTGCTCCGCTCTCCCCCCTTCTTGAACGAGTTCACGTTCACCTTCCTTGGGCGCCGCTGGCGCCCGCTGCGCCTACCCTCGATTTCCTCTGTTCGGCCTGTACCGCAATGACCGAGAGTGGGCAGCCAATCCGTTTTGTTCCGCCACAGGACGATGGACAAGGCTACGAAGCGCGGATCTGGGCATGCGGCGAAGTGGAAACGCGCCCGGATAACTGGCATGACTTTTTCAATGCCCTGGTTTGGCTCACCTTTCCGCAGGCCAAAGCGGCACTCAATACGCGCCATGCGCGCGCGCTGCTCACTCGGCAAGCCGATCGTGGGCGCGAGCGCGACGCCATGACACATTTCGACGAATGCGGCGTGGTCGTCGTTGCCTCGGATCGCGCCTTGCTGGAATTGATCGACGCTTTTCGCTGGAAGGAGTTGTTCTGGGAGCGACGAGCCGACTTAGCGGTCAACTTGCGCTGTTTCGTGTTTGGTCATGCCACTTATGAACAATTGCTAGACCCCTTTCGTGGCCTGACCGCCAAGGCAGTGCTTTTAGAAGTCAGCGAGGACTGGCTGGCAGAACCGCTGGCGACACAGATTACCGATATTGATCGGCGTCTGGCCGACGCATTGGCCCTCGGTGCCTACGACGATCCGCGCGCCTTGCATCCGCTACCGCTCATGGGTTTTCCCGGTCTGACGCCGGCCAGCGAAGACGCCGCCTACTACGAAGATATTTGGCAATTTCGGCCGGGGAGGGGAGGGAGAGAAAGAAGCGTCAGAGGATGATGACGTATCGAAGAAACAGCATTGTCCCTATAACTCGGTGAGGTAAGCCCCCGGCTTTACCGGGGGATTGTTCCTTTTAACTAACGCAAGCGGGTGGGCCAGTTCGGCGAAGAGTCCTTCTGGCTGGCGAACTAGACGCCACAGCCAGAAACCGGCGTCGAATAATTCTTTCCGATGGGCGAGTTTGCTCAGAGGAATCAAAAGGGTGGTACTCGGGTCTGCTTGCGGCGGGTGGCTTTCCAGGTCGCGGTGTACCAGCAGTCGCCACACGCCGTCGGCAATCATGACCAGCTTTTTGCCGTGCACGCCGTGCGCCGTCAAATGTCCCCAACTGCGGTAATTGCCCGGCCAGGTAGCCGATACCATGTGTCGTCGTCCCAAAGCACTGGCCAACGCCAGTCGCCATTCGATCAACGCATGGTGCAAGCCGAAGCCGCGCCAGTCGGCTCGAACCATTGCCGACGCCAGGTAGGCCGTCAGATGCCGCTCATCGGCGGGCAGGTCAAGGCTGTCGCAGCGACTCGATTCTCCCGGTCGCGGCAAGGTGAGAGCGCCATAAGCGACCAAATCGCCCCTTATGTCGAAAAGTCCGGCAATCGATCCTTTCCGCTCGGGATCACTGCTGCAGCCATCGGTATTTCCGAGATGGCTGGCCGGGAAATCGGGGCTTTCTGCTGTTAGGCGGTAGCAATTGGGGTCCGCCAATTGATGGTCGATCACCGTCTGACGCAAGACGGCCAACACATCGCCATCGCCCAGTCCCAATACGCGACAAGCAATGCCGGGGGGTAGCAAGGCGCTCAGTCTGTCCAGAGCGTCGGTTTGCATCTTTCCGTTCATAAGCCGACCACTTCGGCGAAGTTCAACAAACCGATGGGGGGATAAAACGAAAGCTCTTTGACGGTGGCCATATTGATGACGACCGAAAAACGGCGCAGGGTTTCAATGGGAATTTCGCCGGGCGCTTTCCCTTCAAGGAGGATTTGTGCGGCCTTTACGCCGGTAAAACGGCCAATACCGTAGCTTGAGCTGGAGAGGGCGAACATCGCCCGTTCGGAGCGCACGATCAGTTCGGTGACGGAAAAAGTCGGTAGTTTTAGGGCGAGCGCGGTGTCGGACACCAATTTTCGATTGATGCCGGCCATGAAGGTGTCCGGGCCGAGGTAGAGCATTTCCGCGCCTTGCGCCTTGCAGCGCTCGATCAGTCCCGGAATATCGGCGGCGTTGGGTTTTCCGTTGCTCAACGGCGCAGGAACTTCGATCAGTTCAAGGCCGCGTTTGCGCCATTCCGCGCGTAAATCCCTGACCGCCAGCACCGAGTTGCGCTCGGCCGGGTTATAGACAACGCCCAGCCGGCGGATGGCGCGATAGCTCAGGATGGTGTTGACCTGCGCCGCCAATGGAGCAATGTGTATCGTTCCGGTAACGCTCCCCCCCGGTTTTTCGAGAGAGCGAACAATCATGGCGTCCAGCGGGTCGGCGACAAAGGTGAATACGACCGGAATATCGCGGATGAAACGCGACGGCTGCGGATCGTCATAGGTGCCGACCAGGCCGCGCGTCTGCGGGGTGCCCCAAGTGTAAATCAGGTCGGGACGCATGGCCCTGATCTCTTCAATGAGGCCCGGTAACTTGCTGGTGTCGCCGCCCATGTTGCGCACCACATATTGCACATTCATGCCACGGCGGGCCAGATAGTCCTTAAAGCCCGTCTCGTTAGCCCCTTCGCCGCGTCCGAGTACCATGAAAATGCGATAGACCCGATCCGACTTGGCCGGGATTGTTGCTGTTGTCGGCAGCGTTAGCGCAGCAATGGCCTGTGCCGCTTTGCCACCGGCCAGTGCCGCTGCGCCGGCCAGACGGCCCAGGCGCAAGAGTCGTCGGCGGGCAATAGAGATCATGTGTGTTTCTCCGAAACAGCGGGCGCAGGCGGCAGGTTGCGAAACAACCACCAAAAGACGACCGCGCTGACGCCGCATAAAATGCCGATGCCGAGTAGGGCGTCACGATAAGACCAGAGTGCCGCCAACGCCATTGCCAACAACGGCCCGACCGCTCCGCCTAGTCGCTCCAGCAGGCGATACCAGCCGATGGCGTCAATTTCCGGCACCTTGACGTGTGCGGCGATCTGCGTAATCAGGCTGAGCTGCGGTGCGCCGATCAACGCCTGCGCGGCACC
>CAXNNH010000205.1:0-4246 GCA_964203325.1 Burkholderiales bacterium
TATGTCGAGTTAGCGGGCAAGCCTGTTGTCGCAAACCCATGCCTCGCCTGCCTTGAGTTGCCGCATGTCCAGACTGCTTTCCATAATCGGTGGCTATGCATAATCGGCCTGAACTGCCGTTGGGGTATGTCGCCACCAACGGCAGCAAAGAGTAGGTCGACAGTCGTGGCCAGGAAAGATGGCTTCTGCGTCCGCTTCACAGTTCACGCTACAGCCGGACCCGACGTACACTTGCGTTGTTGAGCGTTTCGAAATTTCCCCGCCCCTTGGCAATGATCAGATCGACCTCGACAATTCGGTCAAGACCCACGGACTGGGCGTCGTGCAGCGTGGCGTCATTGATAGACGAGGCCTAATCCTCATGCAAGCGGCGGATATAGAAAGACTCGCCTTGATGCACCACCCGCCGCAATTCTCCCGTATCCAACAGGTGCGCCACCACACTCAGGTCCGCGTGGGCCTTCTCCACCAGGGTGCGTACAGCGGATTCGCGCAACGGGTGAACGGCGGTGATGGCCAGAACATCGCGGTGCAAATCGCCGCTGAAGGCAAAGCCCTCGCCTTCGTAGCCGGTCAGCAATTCCACTTCAACCCCCTTAGCCGCCAAGTCGACAATTACTTGGTCATATGTGACCCAAGAGCGGCATTCGTCATCAAGCGCCGCTACAGCACGCGGGTTTCAGTATCAGTGAGCGCATATTTCTTATCCTTAGTTCATGGCCGAATGACAGGCAGGAGTTTCCTTAGTGTGCCGCGGATTTATCCAAAAATACTCTTGGGCACTTCAGTACGAAATTTCAGGGTCTGCCAATCAGTTCCTGCTCCGCCTCCGCAAGCATCGCGGCGAACGAGAACAACCCCTCCTCCTCGGCACATTCTGACAATTCCTCTAGGGGCGCGCCCTGGTCGATTTTGGCAGCGGTTTTGCTATCGTTAGGTAACTGCTTCCTGACCTCGCGAATTCGGTTTTCCATCTCTTCGAGGACCGGTGTGCAGCTCGTATCGGCTCGACCGCCATCGCTCTGCAAGCCACCTTCCTCAAGCAATCCGACCAATGCACCCGACAAGGCATGCAGCCCTTCAGCGGCCGCACAGGCGGAAATCGTCTCAATGCTGGCACCAGCATCAATGGCACGAGCAGTCTTGCATTCCTTGGGCATATCGCTACGAAAAGATTGCAGAATATCTTTTGCGTTGACTTCTTTCATGGTAGTTCTCCTTGTTCTAAATGTTTAACAATTGGATAGATCTAATACTGAAGTGCAACGCAAATTCGACGCATATGGCGATCAACACAAGTGCGCCGACACGCTGCCGAAATTTCATCTCCAGTTGCAACGCCGTGTTCAAATTTATGAGCAAATTTCTTTGCGGTCTGTTTGTCAGCGTACATAACTGCAGCAGTCTTCGGATGACCTGACCTGCATGGTTCGGGCCTGCCTAGCGGGCAGTTCGGCCGGCATTTCCGTCGTCGCGGACAATATGATGCGTAAACGCCCGATAGACGACGTCGTCGTTCCGGGTCCTCACTTTCTGCCCCGCCGTCGCTGACTGATCAAGGGCCTTGCTGCTGGAGGACCCAAAGCAACAAAGCCTCGCAGTCGTCCGCGGTCTGAGCGAACGGGAGTTTGCGTGTCAGTCGGACGAGGTAGGCGTACGGATCGATTCCGTCGGCCTTGCAGGTTTCGATCAGCGAGTAGAGATTGGCGCTCGCGCCACCCACCGTGTCGCTGACAACTGGCAATAGAGGCAGGAATAGCTGCAATGCTTGGGCGGGATGTTGTTGATCCCTAGGCTGCGGCCAAGGCAACGGGAGGGGACGGGACCGAAGGCGATATCCATGAGGGTTCAGTGTCCGTAGTGAAAAATGGAGATGCCGGCCGGCATCGGTAGGGACTGACTGGCGTCCGAACGCGTCCCGTTGCTCATCCCCGCCCCCTTCTGCCCCGGTGCCGCTGACCACCGGGACCGCCGCCGGAGTCGCGTTGCACGCACCGCTCGAAGGCCGGCAGGTGGCGCTGTTGCGAGGCTTCCTGGAGATTGTGGAACACGGCAAGGATATCCGGGCGATCCGTCGCCGTGAGCAAGCGGTCATAGAGTTCGCCATTGGCGACCTCGGCGGCGACGCCGGCTACGCAGGCCTCCTTCAGGCTGGCATAGCGTGGTGTCTTTCCCTGCCAGGGATTGGGCAGGATGGGCAATCCATAGAACCGGTAAAGGGTATGCAGCGCCTCGATGTGGCGCGCCTCGGCGTCGCGGATGTTGCTGAACGGGGGGGCCGCGCCGAAGTCGGCAATGACCTGGTCGTAAGTCGCCCAGGCGCCATATTCGTCATCAAGTGCTTCGCTCAGTGCGTGAATCTCGTTCTGGGTCAGATCAGTCATGGTTCAGTCTCCCACATGGATGAAGGCAGCTTTTTCCCTCGGGTTCAGTGGACAAAGCGAAAAAAGGCAATGGTGCCGATGCCGGCCAGCATCAGCAGCGTCTGGCTGGCCACTGCGCCGATGCAGCCCGGGCACCAGATCGGCGACGGCGATGTAGATGAAACTGGCCGCCGAAATGGCCAGCACGAAGGGGATGGCCTGGCGCGCTTTGTCCAGCCAGTTCCAGCCGACCAGTACGCCGGGCAGCGTGGTTAGGGAAGAAATCAGGTTGTAGGAAAAGGCCCTGCCCTTGGACAGACCACTATTCAGCAGAATGGCGAAATCCCCCAGTTCCTGGGGAATCTCGTGGGCGATCACCGCCAGCGCGGTGGCGATGCCGAGGGTGGGGGAGGTGAGAAAGGCGGCTGCGATGACCACGCCGTCTACGAAATTGTGGAAGGAGTCGCCCAGCAGTATGAGGGCACCGCCCTCATGGCCGTGGACCTCGCAGTCCTGATCGTGGCAATGGCGCCAGACAATAAGCTTTTCCAGAACGAAGAAGGCGACGATGCCGGCCAGTACTGTGCCGGTGATGGCCAGCGGCGGCGTCTTTTCCAGTGCCTTGGGCAACATGCCAAGGAAGGCTGCGCCCAGCAGGGTGCCAGTGGCGTAGGACAGCAGGCAAGGCAGCAAACGCTGCCGCATGGTATCAGGAGACAACAACATCAGCGCGGCGGCGCTCATGGCGCCGACGCTGCCGAGGAGACCGAAAAAGAGTGCCTGCCAAATTGGGCTCAAAGAGTGGGCCTATTGATTCAGAGAGGAAGCATAGGGGTGTTGTCACACGTAATGTTTTAGCTCTGGTTTTCAACACCGGGATTCGGCAGCCCCGCCAGCTTGCACAACATCTGGATTGGGCCGTGAGGGAACATGTCGTACAGGAATTCTTTGTACGCTTCAGCATCATGAAAGCTTTGGCCGGGGTGTTTTCCCAGGGTTTTCACAAGTTCATTCATGCTCGGGTGAGTCAGTTTATCTTCGTAGTGTTCACGAAAATAACCAACCAGACCCATGGCAGTTTCATTCAACGGCTTGTGCGCCTTTTCGTGTTCTGCTGCCAAGACTTCTGCAACAGCCTCATTCCAGTTCTCTGGATTGTTAAGAAAACCTTCTTCGTCTGTTTCGATGGTTTTTCCGTTCACTGTAACGCTCATGATGATTCTCCTAGAAAGTGAAACTTAATGTTGGGGGTGTCAGTAGCCTTGTCAGGCAAGCCATCAATGTTCTGGTACGCCCTGCCAAAGCATTTCGAAGCCCAGTTCGAAGGAGTCGCTGCACTTCTCCGCCAGGGCGCTGAACTTGTCATTGAAGGCATTGTCCGAGTGGGATTTTTCATGCTGCTCGAACGAGGACCAATAGGTGACGATGGCGACGTCCTAGTCGGGCTTTTTCAGCGAGTTAACGGAACCCTTCTGGCTGATGAGGTAGGCATACGAGAAAACCTGTCCGGCGATGAAACCGCCTGACTCGTTGCCATAGGTTTCCTTCACCACATGGCACATCTCGCCGAGCGCCAGTTCGATGTCGTTGGCGGTAACGCCGGGCTTGAGCTTAACCGCGTTGAACAGCATCTTGCTGACGAAGGGAATTGCAATGGGGTTGAACATTTCGTTCTCCTTAGTTGAGGTGCCGGCCCCGGCCAAGGCAGCATGAAACCGTACTCAAGTATTGATAGCACTCGTCGATTGCCTGCCCAGATCTGTCAATGACCAGCCCGACGCGTTACAGGGATTTCTTGCAGAAGTACCAGTCGGTGCACTCGTAGCCTTCGCCCATGCGCGCTTCAGCGGCATTGACGTCTTGCGGCGGCGGCACGATGACCT
>CAXNNH010000206.1:0-4243 GCA_964203325.1 Burkholderiales bacterium
CGGCGGCCACGCTGTGGGCAATTCGTCGCCGCACGCCATCGAAGGGAGTCGAACGATGCGCAAACTAGCATCCCTCATCGCCGTGGCCGCGTTATCGTTCGCCGTGAACCAGGCGTTCGCTCATGGCGACGAGGATCACAGCCAGGACGGAAAAAAGTCTCGCGCTGCGCTCAATGCGCTTAATACCATCGCCGTTTCCACTAACGACGGCCCGCAGCGCTTGGCCGACGGCAGTCTGTTCGTACCTAAGGCAGTGCAGCGCCAACTCGGGATACGCACCCGTCCAGTCCGCAACGGCGATCTGAGCGCAAACGTCGAACTCAACGGCAAGGTCATTCCTCACCCCAATGCCGGCGGTCGCCTCCAGGCCACGCAATCGGGCAGCCTACTACCCGGCCCCAAGGGCATGCCGCTGCCGGGGCGCAAAGTGGTCAAGGGCGAAATACTGGCTTACCTGCGTCCTACCGGAAGCGCCATCGAACGCGGCAACCAACATGCGCAACTGGCCGAACTAGACGCCCAACTGGCCATTGCCGCCGGCCAAGTCCGGCGCTTCGAGCAACTCGAAGGCGCCGTCGCGCAGAAAGAAATCGAAGCCGCCCGCATTGAGCATCAGGCTCTGCAAAAACGGCGCACTTTCGTCAGCGCCAGCGTCAATGCCACCGAACCGTTGACTGCACCCGTCTCCGGGGTGATCGGCGCCAGCAACGTCGTTGCTGGCCAAGTGGTCGAGGCGAAGGAGATTCTGTACGAAATCATCGACCCCACGCGTCTATGCGTCGAAGCACTGGCCTACGATGCGGGTTTGGCGACGACTCTCGTCGGCGCCAGTGCGCTGGCCGATAACGCCGTCACGCTTGACCTGAAGTTTATCGGTGGCGGTAGGCAGTTGCGCGAACAGGCTCTGCCCTTGCTGTTTGGCATCACCACGCGCGAAGCGAATGTCGCCGTCGGGCAGCCGGTGAAGGTGATAGTGCGAACCTCGCAAGGGATCAAGGGTGCGGCAGTGACGCGGCAGGCGCTGGCAAAAGCCGGCGCTGGCGAGACTGTGGTGTGGATACACGCTGAGGCGGAACGCTTCGTCGCACGCAAGGTACGGGTGCAATCGCTGGATGCCACCCACGTCGCTATTACCGAAGGTTTGCATGACGGTGAGCGTGTGGTGACCGAAGGTGCCGGTTTGCTTTCCCAGATCCGCTGATCGGAGCGCTGGCATGTTCGCTTTCATCATTCATAGCAGCTTGAAACAGCGGCTGATTGTCCTGGGGGCTTCACTGCTGCTGGTGATTTATGGCGCACTGACGCTGCGCCAGATGCCGGTCGACGTCTTTCCCGATCTGAACAAGCCGACGGTTACGTTGATGACCGAGGCAGGCGGCATGGCGCCGGAAGAGGTCGAGCAACTCGTTTCCTTTCCTATCGAGTCGAGTATGAACGGCATGCCGGGCGTTACCCGTGTGCGCTCAGTGTCGGGAATCGGCTTATCCATCGTTTATGTCGAGTTTGAGTGGGGTTCGGAGATTTATCGTAATCGCCAGCAGATTGCCGAACGCCTGAACCTGGTGCGTGAAGCGTTGCCGCCAGGGATCGTGCCGCAACTCGGGCCGATTTCCTCGATCATGGGCGAGATTTTGCTGATAGCGATTCCTGCCGACCCGGCCAAGGTCAGTCCGATGCAGGTGCGTGAATTCGCCGATTGGGTGGTTCGTCCACGTCTGCTGACCCTTCCCGGCGTCGCCCAGGTCATCGCCATTGGCGGAGAGGTGCGGCAATACCGCGTCGAACTCAAACCGGCCCAGTTGCAGGCGCTCGGCATCGAGCGTGAGAAGCTGGAAGCGGCCCTTAAGGATTTCGGCGCCAATACCAGCGGTGGCTTTCTCGAAGCCCAGGGCCGTGAATACCTGATCCGCCAGATCGGCCGCAGCGCGCGCATCGAAGATTTACAGAATCTGGTGGTGGCCGTTAAAAACGGCCAACCGATCCTGCTCAAGCAACTGGCCGATGTCCGACTGGCGCCGGCCATCAAGCGCGGCGACGGTGGCTACCAAGGCAAACCGGCCGTCATCCTGTCGGTACAAAAGCAACCGGCGGCCGATAGTGTGGCTCTCACCCGCGACGTGGAAAAAGCCGTTGCCGAACTGAGTAAAAGTCTGCCGCAGGGCGTCGAGGCGCCGACCTTCCTCTTCAAGCAGGCCAACTTTATTGAGCACTCGGTGCGCAATGTCGAGCAAGCCCTGCGCGACGGCGCCCTTCTGGTCGCGGTCGTTCTCTTTCTCTTCCTGCTCAATGTGCGCACTACCCTCATTTCGTTGATGGCGATTCCCGTCTCATTGCTGGCTACGGTGCTGGTTTTTCACGTCTTCGGTCTGTCGATCAACACCATGACCCTCGGCGGCCTGGCCATCGCCATCGGTGAACTGGTGGACGATGCGGTGGTGGGCGTCGAAAACGTGTTGCGCCGGCTAAAACTGAACCGTGCCGCAACGATGCCGCGTCCGGTAATGGAGGTCATCGTCGCGGCGACGCTGGAGGTGCGTTCGGCCATTGTCTATGCGACAGCCATCATCGTGCTGGTATTCGTACCGCTGTTCGTCCTGCCCGGCATTGAGGGACGTTTATTTACGCCGCTTGGCGTGGCCTACATCGTCTCCATTCTCGCCAGCATGATCGTCTCGGTGACGCTGACCCCGGTGATGGCCTTCTATCTTTTGCCCCGCATGAAGCAACTGCACGCCGGCGATAGTCCGCTGGTGACTTGGCTCAAGCGCCAGGATACGAAGCTGCTGCACTGGTCGTTCGAGCACGTGCGGCCCTTGCTGGCAGGGGCGCTGGTCGCGGTCGTTATCGTAGCGGCCAGCGTGCCTTTCTTCCCGCGCACCTTCCTGCCACCGTTCAATGAAGGCACGCTAACGGTCAACGTGGTGCTCAATCCGGGTACTTCGCTCACCGAGTCCAACCGCATCGGCACACTGGCCGAGCAACGGGTGATGGAGGTGCCAGAAGTGACGCAGGTCGGACGCCGTACCGGTCGCGCCGAACTCGACGAACACGCCGAGGGCGTGCATTACACCGAAATGGAAGTTGATCTCAAACCTTCTGCACGCGGACGCGAAACCATTGTGGCCGACATCCGCTCCCGGCTCACCGCGCTACCCGGTGTCAGCAATGTCGGGCAACCGATTTCGCACCGGCTCGATCATTTGCTCTCCGGCGTGCGGGCGCAGATTGCCCTGAAAATTTATGGCGACGATCTGGAGACGCTGCGCGCACTGGCCGCCGATCTGCGCAAGCGCCTGGCCAAAATCCCCGGCATCGCCGACTTGCAGATCGAAAAACAGGTGCTGATTCCGCAGGTGAAGATTCATCTCGATTACGAGCAAGCGGCGCGCTACGGCGTGGCCCCCGGCCATTTGCTGCGTGCTCTGCAGCAAATGATCGAGGGCGAGCGCATCACCCAAATCGTCGAGGGAGGGGAGGCCGGTTTGCGCCGCTTCGACTTATTAGTACGCTTGCCGGAAAACGCACGCGGCCCACAGGCTCTGGCCGATCTATTGATCGAGACCCCCAGCGGTCATGTGCCCTTGTCGAAAATCGCCCGCATCGATGAGTCCGACGGCCCCAATCAGATCAGCCGCGAAAACTCGCGTCGCCGTATCGTGCTTTCGGCGAATGTTGACAGCCGCGTTGACACCAGCGTTGCCAACAGCGCCGACAACAGCAGCGACGACCGCGACCTGTCGCAGGTGATCGCCGCTATCCGCACCGAACTGGCCACGAAGCAGGAAAAAGGCGCGTTGCCCGAGGGCTACTTTACGTCGCTGGAAGGACAATTTCAGGCGCAGGAGCAGGCGACGCAACTGATCGCTCTGCTTGCCGTCGTGTCGTTGATTCTGATTTTCATGGTGCTCTACAGCCGTTATCGCTCGCTGGCCCTGACCCTGATTATCATGGGCAACATCCCATTGGCACTGATCGGCAGCGTCATCGCCCTGTGGATTTCCGGCCAACCGCTGTCCGTCGCTGCGCTGGTCGGCTTCATCACGCTGACCGGCATCGCCACACGCAATGGCATTCTGAAGATTAGCCACTACATCAACCTGTGCGCCTTCGAGGGCGAGACCTTCGGCCAATCGATGATCGTGCGCGGTTCGCTGGAACGCCTCACCCCCGTCCTGATGACCGCGCTGGTGGCGGCCTGTGCCCTGCTGCCGCTGTTGTTCTCGGCCGACGCACCGGGCAAAGA
>CAXNNH010000207.1:0-4225 GCA_964203325.1 Burkholderiales bacterium
ATTCTTGATATGGATCTTCATCTTTAATTCCCCGCCAGTATGCTCATCACCGCCATGCGCACCGCGATACCGAAAGTGACCTGCGACAGGATCACCGACTGCATGCCGTCGGCCACCGCCGAGTCGATCTCGACGCCGCGATTCATCGGACCCGGATGCATCACGATGGCATCCGGCCTGGCCAGTTTCAGCTTGTCCGGCGTCAGGCCCCAGTGTTTGAAATACTCACCGGCGGAGGGCAGGCGCGAGCCGCGCATGCGCTCGTTCTGCAGGCGCAGCATCAGCACCGCGTCGACATCCTTGATGCCTTCGCTCATCTTGTGGAACACATGCACGCCGAGGTTTTCTACGTCGCGCGGCAACAAAGTCTTCGGCGCAACGACGCGCACTTCCGGGCAACCGAGCGTGGTCAGCGCGTGAATCTGCGAGCGGGCAACGCGCGAATGCAGCACATCGCCGACGATGGCGACGCGCAGGTTGTGGAACGGGCCTTTGTAGTGGCGCAGCGTGAACATATCGAGCAAGCCCTGAGTCGGGTGCGAGCAACGCCCGTCGCCGGCGTTGATGATATGGATATGCGGCGCGACATGACGCGCGATCAGATGCCCGGCGCCGGCGGCGGCGTGACGCACGATGAACATGTCGGCCTGCATCGCCGACAGGTTGGCGATGGTGTCGAGCAGGGTTTCACCCTTGCTCTGCGATGAGGCGTTGATGTTCAGGTTGACCACGTCGGCGCTCAAACGTTTGGCGGCGATCTCGAACGTGGTGCGGGTACGGGTGGAGTTCTCGAAGAAGATGTTGAAGATGGCCTTGCCGCGCAGCAGCGGCACTTTCTTCACATCGCGCTCGGCCTCCGACACGCTGAGAAAGGACTCGGCGGTATCAAGAATCTGGGTCAGGATGCGCGCCGGCAGACCATCCAGCGTCAGCAAATGGCGCAGACGGCCATCCTCGGTCAGTTGCAGATTGTTTGCGCTCATGGCTTCCTCTTCATGACGAAGTGCAGGCCTTCGGTGTCATTTTTTTCCAGCGAAATATGTTCATCTGACGCCAGGTCGAGCTTGAGGCCGACATAGTCGGCACAGACCGGCAATTCGCGACCGCCGCGATCGACCAGCACAGCCAGCTTGATCGCCGCCGGACGCCCGTAATCGAACAGCAGATTCATCGCGGCGCGGATGGTGCGGCCGGTGAACAGCACATCGTCGAGCAGCAGGATGCGACGGTCTTCGACATCGAACGGCAGATGCGATGGCTTGGTTTCCGGATGCAGGCCGATGCGCGAAAAGTCGTCACGATAAAACGCGATGTCGAGCACGCCGCGCGGGATATCGATACCGAAGCGTTCGGCCAGCGCATCCATAATCCAGACACCGCCGGTATGAATGCCGACCAATGCGCAATCAGCGTGGATGTGGGGTTTGATCTGTTCGGCCAGAAGGTCGATCAGCTGTTCAGGCGAGGGAAGTTGCTTGGGCATGATCAAAAAAGTCCTGAAGTATTTGTTGCGCGGCGACGGCGTCGTCGAGCCCTTTGCGGGCGCTTCCTTTGACGCCGGCTTCACGCAGCCGAAGATCGGCATCGAACGAGGTCAGTCGCTCGTCCACCAGCGCCACCTGCAGGTTGAAGCGGCCATTGAGTTGGTTGGCAAAACGGCGCGCGCGTCGGGTCAGATCGTGCTCCGTGCCATCCATCGAAAACGGCAGGCCGCAGACCAGTTGCACTGGCCGCCATTCCTGAATCAAAGCAGCGATACGACCAAAACGCGCATCGCTGCCTTCAGCACTAAGGGTTTCCAGCGGATGTGCCATGCGATTTTCCCAATCACCGACGGCAACGCCGATGCGCTTCAAGCCGAAATCGAAGGCCAGTACGCTGCCGCGCCGCATAAAAGTTAAGCGTGCCCCGCTTCTTCCGACAACATCGCCATATCAATACCGAGCAGCTTCATCGCCGCCGGAATGCGGTCTTGCGCCGGCAAGCTGAAGATCACTTCCGGGTCGGCCGCCACGGTGAGCCAGGCGTTTTGCTTGATCTCATCTTCCAGTTGCCCCGGTCCCCAGCCGGCGTAGCCGAGGGTGACCAAGATTTCTGCCGGACCTTCCTGACGCGCGGTGGCTTCCAGGATGTCCTTCGACGTGGTCAGGCCAACGCGGTCGTTGACCGAAAGTGTGGAACCCCATTTTCCGACCGGCCGATGCAGCACAAAGCCGCGTTCCACCTGCACCGGGCCGCCGTAATACACCGGCTCGCCGCGCAGATGCGTATCCGCCAGATCGAGTCCGATCTGGCTGAACAGCGCTTCCAGATTCAGTTCAATCGGCTTGTTGATCACCACGCCAAGGGCGCCCTGTTCACCGTGGTCGCAGATATAGGTCAACGTGCCGGAAAAATTCGGGTCCAGCATGCGGGGCATGGCAATCAGAAAATGGTCGGTGAAGTTAGCGTTATCCATGATGGGCGCTCGGTGAGATTGGGGAGATTGTAACGCCGGCGGGCAGCCCTCAATATGTCCGACATGGATACCGCACTCATCTGGTTCAGACGTGATTTGCGCGTCAATGACAACGCCGCGTTGTATGCCGCACTGAAAGCCGCCCGTCGCGTTCATGCCGTGTTTGTCTTCGATACCGACATCCTCGCGGCCTTGCCGCTATCGAAGACAAACCCGGCCGATCGTCGCGTCGAATTCATCTGGCACAGCGTCGCCGCGTTGAAAGCGGAACTGGAAGCGCACGGCGGCACGCTGCATGTTCTGCATGGCAGCGCGCGCAGCCTGATCCCGCAATTCGCCGCCCGGATCGGCGCCGAAGCCGTCTATGCCGGGCGCGACTACGAACCTTTTGCGATCAGTCGGGATGCGTGGGTGGAAGCAGCGTTGCGCGCTGCCGGACGAGCGTTGAATCTGGTTAAGGACCAGGTCATTTTCGAGCTGGACGAAGTTCTCACCGCCGTTGGCAAGCCGTATCACGTCTTCACACCTTACAAGCGGGCTTGGCTGGGCAAGCTAAACGATTTCTACCTGGCGGCGTATCCAGTCACGCCTTATCTGGATCGGCTGGCGCCCGTCGCCGAAGTCAACCCGATGCCAACGCTGGCCGACCTCGGCCTGCTTCCCGGCAATCTCGCTCAGCTCAAGATCACCCCCGGCACAGCGGGTGCCGAAGCACTGTTTGCCGACTTTCAGCAACGCATCGCGCAGTACAAGGAGGCACGCAACTTCCCCGCCGTCAAAGGCCCTTCCTACCTCTCGGTGCATCTTCGCTTCGGCACCATTTCGATCCGCGAACTGGCCCGTTTCGCCTATCTGCATGGCGGCGCCGGCGCGGAAACCTGGCTCTCCGAACTGATCTGGCGCGACTTCTACCAGATGCTGCTGGCACGCTATCCAGAGACCGTCGCACACGCCTTCCAAAACAAGTTCGATGCGCTGGCGTGGCCTAATCCAGCCGGCCATTTCGAGGCCTGGTGTACCGCCCGCACCGGCTATCCGATTGTCGATGCGGCGATGCGGCAACTCAACCAGACCGGCTACATGCACAACCGGCTGCGCATGATCACGGCTTCATTTCTAGTCAAGGATCTGCACGTCAATTGGCGCTGGGGCGAACGCTATTTCGCCGAAAAACTGATCGATTACGACCAGGCCGCCAACATCGGCGGCTGGCAATGGAGCGCCGGCGTCGGCACCGACGCGCAACCCTGGTTTCGCATCTTCAACCCGGTCACGCAATCGGAAAACTTCGATCCGCAGGGCAAATTCATCCGCCGCTATCTGCCCGAATTGGCGGCGCTGCCCGACAAATTCATCCATGCGCCATGGAAGTACAGCGCCAGCCAACTAGACTACCCACCGCCTATCGTCGATCACGCCCAGGCGCGGACGATAACGCTTGAACTGTTCAAACTGGCGGCAAATGGGTTAGTCAGCCGCCCGGGCCTTCTCTCTGCTTAAGCGGAGCAACTGGGTCATCAGCGTGCGCAGTCTGGCCGGGCGCACCGGCTTGTGCAGTATCGGGTAACCACTTGATTTCAACTCGCGCTGGCCCGCCTCGCCTACGTCGCCAGTCATGACGATGGTGGGGATGACCGCTTCCGGAAAGGCGTCGCACAGACTTCGCGCCAGTTGCAGGCCATCTTCTGCACCGAGACGATAATCGGTGATCAACAAATCAGGCGCCTGCACCAGTCGCGTCAGCAGATCGGTCGACTGCCCCGCCTT
>CAXNNH010000208.1:0-4180 GCA_964203325.1 Burkholderiales bacterium
CAGGACGACATTCAGCCGCTTTTCGACGCCCGTGCTGTTGACGATTCGGACCCGGTCTTCAAGATCGGTGGAACGCCAGCCATCGGAGGTCTGCGAGAGTTTTTCGCGGACGAGACGAAAAGCCTCGTGATCCGGCAGCGCAGCATAGAGGCGCATGAAATCCATCTCGTTGTTGCGCGCGGCGGCGGCAAATTCATAGAAACCGTTGCCGGCCAGCTCATTGAGGCCATCCGACGAGAAGCGGTTCTTGTCGGTCGACGAAACGCTATAAAACAGCGCGACCGGTAAGGCCAGTGCAAAGACGACCCCGGCCAGACGTTCGCCCCAGTTGAGCGGTAAGGCGGCGGTTTTCCAGGTCGAACGGATCAGCGGTCCGGCGGCGAGCAGTGAGGCCAGCGCCAGCGCGATCAGGATTTTCCCCACCGGGTAGCTTTGCCAGATGTTGCCGAGCACTTCTTGCGTGTAGAGCAGATAGTCAACAGCGATGAAGTTAAAGCGACTGCTGAATTCGTCCCAAAAAATCCATTCGGATACGGCGTTCAGCAGCAGCGAAAAGACAGTGAGCGCACTACCCAGCCCTATCACTAAGCGGGAGATACGCCAGCGTGCCAGCCGATTCGGCAGCAGCGCCAGCCACAGAACGAGCGGCGCCAGCGCAAACACGGCGGCGATCAGGTCGTACAGGCTGCCCAGCGCAAAAGCGCCCGCCAGTTCAAACGTGCCGCCACGCACGTCGTCCCGTAAGGCCAACGCACAGCGGGTGAGCAAGGAAATACCGCATATGCTCAGGGCCAGCCAGACGGCGACAGCGTAGCGGTGGCCAAAGGGGTTGAGGTGTTTCAGGGAGCCGGTGCCTATTCCAGAGTTTTCCAAAATTTTCTCAAGTCTTCCAAAGCGGCAAGGGTGGGTCGGTAGGGAAAGGCCGCTATGAAATCACGTTGCGATTAAGGCAAGGTTAACCGTTACCGGCTCCGGGCCGCTACGTCGGTCGTTTTTAGGCTTTCTGCCAAGAGGCTGCCCGGAGAGGCAGTAAACACGCCACTCTCCAGCACACCCCCCTGGAGAGCCTTTATCCATGCGGTTCTCCAGGCGCCCCTGCTGTAGAACGCCTATTGGCGCGGCTTCCAGCGGTGCTGCCGGCTGTCGCCTGCGTTTACCGGGGGGCAGAGCGCAGGTAATAACGCTCGACCAGCGGCGTCAGGCGTGCGGCCAGGTCGGCTTCGCTGGAGCGCCCGATTTCGTCGTGTAGCGCGGCGGCGATGCTCTTGAAGGCGTGCACTAGGTGCGGGTCGAAATGGCTGCCGGCATCTTTTTCCAGGATGGCCATGGCTTTCTCGAACGGCCAAGGTTCCTTATAGGGGCGGTGTGAGGTCAGCGCGTCAAAGACATCGACAATGGCAAAAATGCGGGCGACCAGTGGAATTTCTTCACCCGGCAGTCGGCGCGGATAGCCACTGCCGTTGTATTTCTCGTGGTGGCATTCAATGATGGGGCGCGCGGCTTGCAGCCAGACGGAGGCGCTGATGATCTGGACGCCCAGCTCGACGTGTGTGCGCATGACGTCGAATTCTTCGTCGCTCAACTTGCCCGGTTTGAGCAGGATGTTGTCGCTGATACCGATCTTGCCGACATCGTGCAAAAAAGCGCCCAGGATCAGTGAGCGCATATCCATCTTCTCGGTGCCAACCGCTTCGGCCAAGCGAATGGCGTAGAGCGTGACGCGATAGTTATGGTCGCCGGTATCCGAATCACGCTGTGCGATGGCCGTGCCGAGCACCGAGACGGTTTCCAGATTGCCCCTGACTACCTCGCCGGAAAAACGGATCACCTCGCGGTTGAGCGAGAGAATCACCGGGTAGAGCAGCAGGGTGGTGCTTAAGACACAGAACAGCACAATCAGTATGTGTACCTTCAAATCGTGTTGTAGTTGTGCCAGATCGCCCTGGTCGATAACGAAAACGGCTTCAAAATAGCCGGCACGGCCACCGAGTTTGTTTTTTAAAGGTACCATAATCTGCACCAGCGTCTCGCCGGCAATCTTGAATTTTTCGTAGTGATAGTTGCCGTCCTTCGGGAAGCGGTGGGTATATTTGCCGAGTTCCTTTTCGATGGCCTCAAAGGTCGGGTTGACTACTTCAAAGAGCTTTATTTCGTTTTTATCGTAAGCTTCCAGCACGACAAAGTGTTGTCTTATAAAGTCTAGCGCCTTTAGGCGCAGGACTTCGAGATCGTCTGGGGTCATGTTTCGCGTATCGATCCCGTCCGGGGCAAAGCGTTTGGCTTCGGTTGCCGCGAGGGCGACGATAGCATCGTCAATCTTCTCCAATTCGTAAAAATAGAGAGAAGTTCCGGCCACGATGGACAGCGCCAGCCAGGCCATAAACAGGCGTTTGATTACGATACGGTGAACATCGAGCATGGGATCGTCCCTGTGGAATGTTGGAAGCAGGCGGTGATGGGTCGGGCTGTACGAGCGTTGATTATCCTATCCCGGCGGCCGATCAAGCTCCTGGTCAACCATCGATACCGGGTCTTCCAGGGGTTCCAGGTGCGTGGTGATATGCGTCTGTGGCAGCGTGTTGCGGATGTCGGCCTCGATGCGCTCGGCCCAGTCGTGCCCCTGTTGTACCGTCCAATGCCCCGGCACCAGGATGTGCAGGGTGACGAAAGCGCGGCTGCCCGCCTGGCGAGTGCGCAGGGCGTGAAAATCCAGCCCCTGTAAACGATACGTCGCCAACAGTCCCTCAATCAGCGCCAGTTTTTCTGCCGGTAAGGAAATATCCATCAAACCGGCCGCTGAACGGCGCATCAGTTGCCAGCCGGTCCATACGATGTTCGCCGCCACGAGCAGGGCGATGGCCGGGTCGAGCCATAGCCAGCCGGATAGCCAGACCAGACCGACACCGCCAATGACGCCAACGGAAGTCCATACATCAGTCATCAGATGATGCGCGTCGGCTTCCAGGGTGATCGAGTTGTGCTGGCGTCCGGCGCGCATCAAGGTGCGCGAGGTGGCGAAATTAATCACCGAGGCCAGCACGGAAACCAGCAAGCCGACCCCTACGGCGTCGAGCGCTTGCGGATGCAGCATGCGGTCGAGCGCGGTATAGGCAATGCTGACGGCCGCCAACAGAATCAGAAAGCCCTCGAAAGCGCTGGAGAAATACTCGGCTTTGCCGTGTCCGTGCGTGTGCTTGGCGTCGGCGGGCTGTTCGGCCAGTGTTAGCATCCACAGCGCCATCAACGCGCCGGCCAGATTGACGAAGGATTCGATGGCGTCGGATAACAGCCCGACCGAACCGGTCATTTGCCAGGCCACTCCTTTGAGCAGGATGGTGGCGATGGCCGCTGCAATCGACAGCCAGGCGTAGCGTTTTAGCGACGGACGCGGCTCGGTTGTGGCTTCGATCTCGGTTGTAGCTTTGATAATCTAGCTCCCACGGACCATAGCCATGATCTGGCTCATATCGAGGTTGGCGGCTTTTTGCTGGATTTGCGGCAGGTATTGGGCTTGCATTTCCTTGGCCGGGCCGAGCAGCGTCTGAAAAGACTCCTGCAGCAGCGCCGTGCTCATCTGACGATTTTCCGCGTAATAGCGCCTGGCCACCTGGCCCAGGGCGTAGGTGCTGGCGAACGAAAAGGCGACGCCGGTCGCCGATTGACCGATCTGCTGGCCAAAACCACCGGCCAGCTTGCCCAACAGTCCGCCCAGTAATTTGCGGCCGAATTGTTCCAGATATTGCGCGGTTAGCCCAACCCCAAGCGTGGCCAGCAACTCACGAATGTGCCCCTGATCCAGTTCGTAGCCGTAGGTTTTGCCGATGCCGTAGACCATTTTGATTTGCAGCGGAATGATGGCCATCGACGCCCAGGATTGCGGCAGCAGCTCCAGTGCGCCGTTGAGGATGGCCGCGTTGAGGATGCGGCTATCGAGCGCGTTGTTGTCAACCTCGACTTCCGCTGTCTTGGGCCGGGTGGCGGCTAGCGGGCCGCCAGACGGCAGCGCCGCACTGCCGGTCCATTTCGGCATGGAGTCGGTCATCGCGTTGTTAATAGAGCCGGCTATCGACTCGACCTGCCGGTTGGCTTGATCGGTCACGCTGTGGTCGAGGCCCAGGGCCAGCGCCAGCTCGGCCAGGAAGCGCTGTTCAGCCGGCGTCATTTGACCGTCGGCGTCGCA
>CAXNNH010000209.1:0-4160 GCA_964203325.1 Burkholderiales bacterium
CAGTGGGGCGCGCAGCAATCCGCGTGCCTTGCAAGGCTTATTGCCCAAACGCGCTGCGCCCCTAAGCACCACACGGGCACTGGCGCAGCGACAAGAACGGCATGGGGTCGGGCGAACGGGCGAGTGAGCGCGTTGTCGGATTTAAGGCGTACCTCGCCGCATTGACGACTCACCTCTCCTTTGTTGCTCTCCTGCCGCAAGTAATGTTTCAACTCGGCGTAGAAATTCTCATGTGAGCCACCTGATAGAAATAATAAATGATCGTTGACCGGGTTGCGGGGTGCAGCAAAGCACGGTTAATTTAGTCGGCAACGCCCGTAACGAGCATCTTCAGCTTGGCGTCTTCATGCACGATGTGCTGAATCAGCCAGTCGCGCAGGTAAATCAGAATATCAAACCGTGCCGTAAGGGGAGTGTCGTGGAGTTCGGCAGAGAACTCGCCTAGCTTTTCCTCGAAACGTCGATGCTGGTTTTCTTGCTGCGCCAACGCCGCGTAACCGTAATGCAGCATCATGCGTTCCTCGGCGCGAAAGTGAACCTTGGCATATTGCTTCAGTGCTTTCAGGATACGAGCTACCTCGCGTGCCCCAAGCTTGTTGGCCACCACGTCGTACAGGTCATTGGTTAAATCAAATAAATAGCGGTGATGTTCGTCGATAACGTCTATGCCGACACTCAGGTCGTCGTCCCATTGCACCCATGCCGATGCGCGGTGTACCGTTTCTGGAAGGTTGAGTACCTGATTCGGATTAATGATATCGTCGCGATAGAGTTCGCGAATACGGAAGATATCCGGCAATGCCCGGTCGAAGGCAGCAACAACGGCAGGATCGAAATGAGTGCCGGATTGCTGGTGTACCCACTCGATGGCGTCTTCCATCGGCCAGGGCAATTTATAGGGGCGCGCTGAAGTTAGGGCGTCAAATACGTCGGCAATGGCGCAAATACGCCCCAGTATCGGGATTTCCTCGCCGGCCAATCCGCAGGGGTAACCCATGCCATCCCAACGCTCGTGGTGGCTGGCTGCAATGTCGCGTGCGGCCGTCATCAGGCTATCTTCGCCGATGAGCAAGCGCATGCCGATGTCGGTATGTGTCTTCATCACCTCGAATTCGTCGCCGGTCAGGCGACCGGGCTTGAGCAGGATGGCATCGGAAATGCCGATTTTTCCAACATCGTGCATCGGCGCACAGATCGCCAGCACTTCCCGTTCCTCGGTTGATCGTCCCATGGCCTTGGCGATGGAAGTGGCATAGTGGGTCATGCGCATAACATGCAGACCGGTTTCGTTGTCGCGATATTCTGCTGCCGTACCCAGGCGATGAATCGCATCGGTACGTGCATCTTCCAGTTCGACTTCACGCACGCACAGGGTTTCGTTGATCAGGCAGCGAGAGACCAGCATCGACAGAGAGCGTGCCAGGTCGGACATGAATTCGATCTCGACGGGATCGGGTCGCCAATTCGCTTCGAAGAAGAGAAGCATCCGCCCGAGGGGCTGGCTAGCATCCCTGAGCGGCAGGACAAAACAAGGCGCGTCGTCGTCAACTCCATCCAGCGACAGCGCGGGTAAATGCGCAGCAGGTGAGCTGATGTAGGCCTGTTCATCCTGACGGATGTCAGTATGGGCGGCATGACCGCGCTGCGTCTGATGTACCCATGCCGGCGGCAGGCCGAATTGCGCCACCTGGATCAAGTGCTTGCGGGAGTTGAGGAGCAAAATCGCGCTCTTGGGGATAACCCGAATGCTCGGCAGACTACGCAGCAGGTCAAACAACCGGGCTTGCAGCTCGTCTAGGTCGGTGTTGGCATTGCCAACCTTGGTCAACTCGAACACGAGTCGACTGACCGCCAGGATGTGCTGGTTTTCGTTCATTTTATGCCCCTTTATTGGTGAGGTTTTCTCTCCAACAAAGAGTATTGTAACCAAAGCCTACAAGAGCAGTCGGCACAAAGCAGGCGAGATTTTTGTCTCCGGCAATGGAAGTTTGTGAAGCCCTAATGTTATGCAGCGGCTACAAAAACCCCCGCCATCCCGTGCAGGCGGGAATGAGGGGGTAGGGCAGCGAACACGGGAGGCTAAACCCCTCTCGCCCCGCCTTCTCCAGCATCGCCCACCGAACGGGGCAGCATCATTCTTAACGCGCGCTAATTCTTTTTGGCGGGTTTTGTGCTCTCGGCCGCCGCTTTCTTGACCGGTGCATCGCCCTTGAAGTCGTTTTCTACCAGCGGCGGTGCGTCAACCTGCGGTACGTGGCATTGGACGCAGTTGTAACGCGCTGATGATGCTTCGGGCAATTTCACCCCGTCGCGGTTGATAAAGTGGCTATCGCCGACTTTGGGCGCATTCTTTTTCTTGAAGGTTGCCGCCGAATGGCAATCCATGCACTGGTTGCCTTCCAGGTTAATTTCGTCGAAATTTTCAACGGCGTGCGGAATCACCGGTGGCTGCGTGCTGAAAGTGCGTGCAATCGGTTCTTGCGTTCCGGGTCGCTTGCCGACATACGTTTTTGTTTCTGCCGTCGGGTCGGGAGCCGCGACATCGATGCCACGCATCGACTTGGCACCGTCGGCGGCAAATACCAAGGCGGTAAAGCAGGTTGCCACTGCGGCGATGGTCAATTTCAGAGTCTTGTTCATGATTTTCGCTCCCTCCACGTCAAAGGATTATGTTGATGGATTTCGAATGTTTCATTTGTTGCTTGCCGCAGATTGTGGCGTAGCCCGCACTTCTTGCGGCAGCCCGTTTTCCAGCGGGTTGTCGAAGCGTAGACCGAAGTTGAAAACATCTTTGGAACAGACATCGATGCAACGTCCGCAGTTGGTGCAGTTAGATCCGAGGATCACCGGCCCGATTTTCCCGGCTCCTTTCAGCGCCGGACGAATGACCTGCGGTTCTGGACAGACTTCAAAGCAATCCATGCAATCGTTGCAAGCAACGCGCTTGACCGCCGAAATACGCAGGGGCGACCAGCGACCGAGCAGGCTGTAAAACGCACCGACCGGACACAGACGACCACACCAGCCATTCTTGGCGACGAAGATATCGAACAGGAAAATCGCCAGAACAATTGTCCAGGCGGCGCCGACGCCGAAGAACAAACCCCGGTGCAACATCGATACCGGATTGATCCATTCCCAGGCGATGCTGCCAGTCAGCACCGAGACGAGTAGCGTCGTCCCCAGAATCCAGTAGCGCGTCGCGCGTGAAAACTGTGCCCCGCCCTTGATGTTGAGGCGACGACGAATCCAGCCGGCAGCATCAGTCACCGGATTGATCGGACAGACCCAAGCGCAAAACGAACGTCCACCGACCAGGACGTAAAACACGAGCACGATGGCTAGCCCGATCAAACCCAGGCTTTCGGGAACGTGACCGGTGACCAGCGACTGTAGCGCTACATAGGGGTCAGTCAGCGGCAGCACGCCCAGCGTCAGGCTATAACTGAGATTTCCCTTGACGATCCAGACGCCGGCCAGCGGTCCGAGCAGAAAGAGTACGAGAATACCGAACTGGACGATACGGCGCAGAATCAGCCACTTATGTGCGGCAAACCAACCTTGTTCAGCCATTTTTTCAGCACCGACGACGTTCATCGCGCACCTCCCATGCCCGGCGGGGTACTGGGAACGAAGGGGCTGCTACCGACATGGCCCAGACCGGGGGGCGTGCTCGGCACCGCCGGACTAGCCGCTGGACTACCCAATCCAGCAGGGGCTTCGGCACCGCTAAAAGCAGGTGGCGTGGCCGGCAGCGCGCTGCTGCCCGGATCGAAGTGATTCGGCAAGCTGACGCCTTCCGGCATGCGGTCGGGCAAATCGAGCATTTGCCCCTCGTCGATCAGCGAATGCCCGGCCGCTTTCTTTTCTTCCCAACCGATCCGGTAAGTCTTGCTCAGTTCGCCCTTGGCCAGTTTGGGGGGCAGTACACGAATCGCCGCTTCTTCCAACACACAGGCCCGCTCGCATTTTCCGCAGCCGGTACAGGCATCCGAATGCACGGTTGGCAAAAACATCGCGTGCCGCCCGGTGCGCGTATTCGGCACCATTTCCAGCGTAATCGCCTTCTCGATCAAGGGACAAACGCGATAACACACGTCGCAGCGCAAACCGAGAAAGTTGAGACAGGTTTCGTGATCGACCAGCGTGGCCAGCCCCAT
>CAXNNH010000210.1:0-4155 GCA_964203325.1 Burkholderiales bacterium
GGCGCTTCGTACCGGAGCTAGCGCTGTAGTAGCCGTTGCCGCTATAAGTGGCGGTTACGTTCTTCGCGCCCTTGAAGCTAGCGGACATTCCCGGGGAAACAGGAATTAGGCAGCTGGCAGAGTCTATATATTTTTGGAATGGCGGGCAAGGCTAGCGAGAGTGTCTGTCATATCGTCATTCGATGGGGGGATGAAATAGCTTTTGAGAACAGAATTCTCTAAGGAGGTGCTGATTAATGGTCATTTCGAGTGAAACGAGAAATCTAAATTGTTGGTTTTAAAGATTTCTCACTACGTTCGGAATGACAAAAGTGAATAAATCAGCGTCTCCCTAAGGCATGGCCGGAGAAACGCATGGATAAACGATCTACAAGGGGCATGCCTGGAGAATGGCGTAAACAGGCTCTCTCCGGGCAGGACCTCTGTAGATCCAGCACTGGCGCGGCTTCCAGAGGAGCGAGATCCAGAAGCGGCCCCTACTCCGTTCATCCGCAGCATCACTCACCCGACTGGCGCGTAGTCTCTGGCCAGCCTTTGTTGCAAATTGCGCGCTTGCTTCAAGGACTCTTTGAGGATATGTCGGTCGATGGCGTGCAAATGATCGGGATTAACGCGGTTCGACTCATCTTCGGCTCGAAGAGCAACCTGATGCTCCAGGCGCAGGCGCTGGATGTGATAGAAGGCGTCCACCAGTGCCGCTGTTTCATGTGCCGGCAGGCCAATCTGACCGGCAACGCCGCGTAGACGCTCGACCGTATTGGTATCCGGGATTCCTTTTGCCAGCGCGTAAATGCGCGCGGCGTCGACAAAGGGGCGCGTACCGTGTTTTTTCAGGTCAATCGTATGCGGAAACTCGCGGTGGCCGTCGTAACGAAAACCCTGCCACCAGTTGAGCGGCGACTCCCAATCGAGGGTGCTCTCGGCCAGCGCCCGCAAAAAAATGGGCTGAGAAGGCGATCTGGCCAGCAACCACTCGCGTAGTTCGGTGGCCAGCGCATCCTGTCCATAAAGCGGCCGAAAATCGAAGAAGATGCTGGACTTGAGCACCGCCGCCGGCTGCGCTTCGGCCAGCCAGCCGCCAAATGCCGACTGCCATTCGTCCAGAGAAAGACAGCAATCCGGGTTGCTGGCCATGATATTGCCCTTGCACAACGGAAAACCGCAGGCAGCGAGCGCCTCATTAACCGCGCGCGCAAAGGGCAGGAAAGAGAGGCGCAAGCGGGCCGCTTCCGTCGCCGAGTCGGCCAGAAAAACCAGGCCGTTGTCCTGATCGGTGGCCAGCGTTTGCTCCAATCGTCCCTCGGAACCAAAAACCAGCCAGCACCAGGGAACATAGGGCAGATCGAAACGACCCGAGCACAGCTCAATCGCTTGCAGCGCGAGCAGGTCGTTAAGCGCCGAGATGCGTTGGCAGACCAGCTCGGCGCCGACACGTTCGCCGAGCAGAACAGCCGCCAGCGCACGTATCTCCGCCGCCAAAGGCACCAGAGCACTGACCTCGCGGGTCGCCAGAATTTCCGCCACCAGCCACGCACTTTGCGCGCCCGGCAGTGCGATTAGATCGGCCTGCGCCAGCACATTGCAGTAACTTCCATCGGCCTCGGTCAATACCAGATGTCGAATGCCGCGCCGCACCATTACGACGCTGGCCTGATGCACGGTGCTATCGGCGGACAGCGTAATCAGCCCGCCCGTCATGATGCTGGCCACCGGCGCTTCCAGATCGCCGGCTTCAAGGGTCACACGGCGCACTACGTCGCGCAGCGTAACGATGCCCAGCGGGACATGGCCGCTGGGATCGACGACGACTGCGGCATCGGCACGCTGCGCGTCCAGTTTGAGCAGGGTTTCGCGCACGCTGGCCGAAGGGGATACCCCTGGCGTCGTGCCCCGCAGCAGGTTGCGTAACGAGACGTAGGGAGACAGTACGTTTAAATGCGGTTTCAAGCGCGCTGCCAACCTTTGCCAAGCCTAATATTTGACGCGGGCGTAATAGGTTTTCTCGCTGGCCTCGCGTGCCTGGCGCAACGTCGTGATGCCCATCGCCGCCAGCAGCGGCAGCATTTTCAGGAAAACCTCGCCGGTGACCATGGCATCGCCCAGCGCGGTGTGACGCCCGATCACCGAGATGCCGAGGCGCTCGGCAATCGCTTCCAGCCGGTGCGATTCCTGATTCGGATGCAGCACGGCAGAGAGCAGCAAGGTATCGAGTACCGGATGCTCGAAACGCAGGCCCAGACGCTCTTCCTTGAGCTGCAAGAAACGCATGTCGAACGCGGCATTGTGCGCGACGAGGACGCTATCGGCACAAAAAGCGTGAAAGGCCGGCAGTGCAACCTCTATCGTCGGCTGCCCAACCAGCAGATCCGGCGTAATGCCGTGAATGCGGATCGATTCTTCTGATAAATCGCGTTGCGGATCGACCAGTTGATCGATGCACTCGTGGCCGAGCAGCCGGCGATTGACGATGCGCGTCGCGCCGATCTGAATAATTTCGTCGCCCTTCGAGGGTTCCAGCCCGGTAGTTTCGGTATCGAACACTGTGTACGCCAACTCAAACAGCGGGCGATCATCCAGTGCGTGGCTACTCGCCGACCAGCGGAAAATATCGAAATCGTAGAATTCCGGCCGGCTACCCTGTGCCGCTGTGCGCTTGTCGCCCGCCAGTTTTTTTGGCGCCTCGGTGACCGGCAGGGAGATACGGAAGAAGGCACGGTGTGATGCGCGGTCGCGCTGGAACCAGATTTCCCCGTTGCAACGATCAACCACCTCGCGCACGCTGAGCGGAGTGGCTTCGCCACTGGTATTCATCGCGTCGACTTCCCAACTCATGGCGGTTTCGTTGTTCATCGAACCGCCTATCCAGATCAGATCCAGTTGCGCCAGCCGCTCGCCGCGCGACAAGGCCAAGCGCACCTCACGAATCTCGTACTCATCGTGCAAACGTCCGGCCAGGTAACTGAGCGCCTGCAACAAACCAAAACTGTCGAGACGCAACCAGATACTTTCGTCGACGCTATCAACTTTCGCCGCGATGCGACAGCGATCAGCAATACGGCGCGCAGCCGCCGCGACCAGTTCGCTGCCATGCATCTCTTCGAGCGGCCAGCGCTCGCGTAAATCGTCGGAAAATGCGTTCGACGCCGCCTCCAGTTGCTCCGATAGCTTGCGTGCCTCGTCGCGAATGACGGTCAAAAAGCGTTCGTGCTGTTCCGGCGCCATATCGGTGAAGTCGGACAACATTTCAGCCGCCGCCCGAATATTGCCCAGAGGCCCGCGCCCGCCCTCGGTCAAGGACTGAATCACCGTGTCGCGTCGGGCATCGCGGTCGTTATCGGCCGTAATGTCATCGAGAATCAACACAAAGCCGGTGATTGCCATCGCCATTCCCTCGGCTCGTTCGGGCGTCCGTTCCCCGGCCAACACCGGCGACATGTGCGCCCGCAACAGCCGCCCGCTGCGCGTTGCCGTGACAAACTGTGCGGCGGCCAGCTCGGATTCTTCTTCCCGCGCCTGCTGCAGACGTTCAAGGGCATGGGCGATCAAACTACGATCAAAGACGGTATAGATCGAACGACCCAGGCCGAGCAAGTCGCCACTGGCGCTCTCGCCGTTGCCGCTCAACTCCTGTCGTGCGCGGGCGTTGTAAAGCAAAACCCGGCCATCGAGATTGCAAACGATGACGCTCTGATTGAGATCGGCCATCAGCGCCGCCAGACGGCTGCGTTCCTCCTCCAGCGAGGCGCGCGCTTCACGCACCTGCCCGGCCACATCCTGCTCCAGCGCTTCGCGGGCCACCGCCAGTCGATTGACCGCTTTGCCGAGCAACAGCAACTCGGCGGCGCCATACTCGCCGATACGCAATGCACTGTTGGCCTCGACTACGTCCAGCTCCTCGGCCATGCGTAGCGCCGAACGAACGTACTGTTCATGCCACTGCTGCAAAACAAACCAGACCAAGCCACCGGCGGCCAACGCCAGCATGACCAGCGCCGCGTTGCGATCGGAGAGACTCATCGCTGCCGTTTCGCCGTCGCCTGCCGCCAGCAACAGAAAATGCACCGCTGCCACCAGTGCGACGAGAAAAAGGGAAACCGCTACCGTGGCCAGCGCCAGCTTGCGTGAGGAATTCATGGCCATCCTCACTCCGCCAGC
>CAXNNH010000211.1:0-4144 GCA_964203325.1 Burkholderiales bacterium
CGAGACCGCTGGCGAAGCGTTGGTCGAGTTTGCTCAAACGGTAAAAGAGGGCCGGGCCAAGGATAGCGGCCCCGATCTTTCCTGGCGTGAAATGTCGGTCGAAGCCCGTCTTTCTCACGCACTGGTCAAGGGGATTACCGACTTTGTGGTGATCGATACCGAGGAGTGCCGAGCTGCTCTGGAAGCGGCAGGTAAGCCGCCGTTGTCGGTCATCGAAGGTCCCCTAATGAACGGCATGAACGTGGTCGGCGACCTGTTCGGTGCGGGCAAGATGTTCCTGCCGCAAGTGGTCAAGTCGGCACGGGTCATGAAGCAGGCTGTGGCGCATCTGATTCCGTATGTTGAAGCTGAGAAGCTGCGCACGGGAGCGACCAGCAAGGGCAAGATCATCATCGCCACAGTCAAGGGGGATGTGCACGACATCGGCAAAAACATCGTCGGCGTGGTGCTCGGTTGCAACGGTTACGATGTGGTCGACCTCGGCGTCATGGTTTCCTGCGATAAAATTTTGCACGCAGCGAAAGAACATGGGGCGCAAGCTATCGGTTTGTCCGGGCTGATTACGCCTTCGCTTGAAGAAATGAGCCACGTTGCTGCTGAAATGCAGCGTCTCGGTTTTAGTAACGAAGGTAGTGATGAGGCTATTCCTTTATTGATCGGTGGCGCGACCACCAGCCGTGCTCATACGGCTATCAAGATCGCGCCGCACTACAACGGCCCTGTCGTTTATGTGCCGGATGCCTCGCGTGCCGTTGGTGTCGTAACCAAGCTGTTGTCGATTGATAATGCGGCGAGTTTCAAGGCCGAAGTTGCCGCAGACTGCGAACGTATTCGCAAGCAACACGCCAATAAAAAGGGGATCCAGCTTGTCTCGCTGGAGTCTGCGCGTGCGAATCGTTTCACGTGGAACAACGATCCCGCCTACCGGCCTTTTGCACCGAGGAAGCCTGGCCTGCATGTGTTGCGTAACGTCGATCTGGCGACGCTTGCGGCATATATCGATTGGGGGCCATTTTTTCAGACATGGGATCTGGCAGGCAGTTATCCAGAAATTCTTGAAGATGAGACAGTGGGCGAAGCCGCTCGCTCGGTTTTTGTAGACGGAAAAGCCATGCTTGAGCAAATCATCGCTGAACAGCAGGCCAGTCCTTGGCTTACCGCCAACGCAGTTTTTGGCCTTTACCCAGCCAACGCGGTGGGTGACGATATCGAGCTCTACACAGACGAATCTCGCAGCAAACAGTTGATGCGTTGGTGCAACCTGCGTCAACAGCACGAACGTCCTTCCGGCAAACCGCATTACTGCCTGAGCGATTTCGTTGCCGACCGAGGGGCATCCGACTGGGTCGGTGTTTTTGCCGTCAGTGCCGGTTTAGGCATGGAGCGTAAGCTTGCTGAATTTGAAGCTGCGCACGACGATTACCGTGCGATTATGCTCAAGTCTCTTGCTGACCGTTTGGCGGAAGCCTGCGCCGAATGGCTACATGCCGAGGTTCGTCGAGATTATTGGGGCTATGCGGCCAACGAGGAACTGAGTAGCAATGCATTGATCCGTGAAGAGTATCGAGGAATCCGTCCCGCACCTGGCTACCCAGCCTGCCCCGACCATACCGTTAAAGGTGCTTTGTTCAACATGCTTGATGCTCCTGGTAACGTTGGAATGGGACTCACCGAGTCCTTTGCCATGACTCCGGCCAGTTCAGTCGCAGGGTTCTATCTGGCTCACCCGCAGGCTAGCTACTTCGCCATAAGCAAAATTCAGCGCGATCAACTGGAAGACTGGGCGAAACGTTGCAACATGAGGGTAAGCGATGCCGAGCGTTGGTTAGCTTCGCTGCTCTAGGTACGGCCAAGATTGATCTAGTACTCAAGAAAATACTCTCCTATCGGATTGTGTTACGAAGTGGCAAAATGCGCAGTGAGTTAAATGGGAGAGTGTCATGGGTGAACGTCAGCGGATTGCAGTGATTGAAGACAGTGCGGCGCAGCGGATGATTCTCTCAAGATTGTTGAGCAACGCGTACGATGTCGTTGAGTTCAGCTCGGGCGAGGACTTTCTTGCTGCCGTACCAGAGGTCGATGCGGTGCTTCTGGATATCGAAATGCCTGGCCTGAACGGTTATCAAACCTGCGAACAGCTACGCCAGCTTGATGGCGATTTGCGTAAGCTGGTTATTTTTGTCTCTGCACACGACACAGCACCTGAACGAGTCGCTGCCTACGAGGCTGGCGGTGACGACTTCGTTACAAAACCCATTAGTGCCAGCGAATTACTGCATAAAGTAGCGACAGCTCTGACAGCGCAAACGCGTATGCGTGCACTGTTCGCACAGTCATCAACTGCCCAACAGGTCGCTTTTACAGCGATGACCAGTATGGGCGATCTTGGCGTGATTATTGATTTTATGCGCCAGTCGGCGTGTCGGCGCGATTACGGAGCTTTGGCGGGTGACCTGGCTGTAGCAATGTCCGCTTGGGGGCTGCAAGGAGCCGTTCAGGTTCGCGGGGTTTCCGGAATTTTCAATCTCAGCGTTGGTGATCAGGCTTCTCCCTTGCAGGCATCCGTAATGGAAAATCTGCGCGACATGGGGCGTATTTTTGAGATGGGTTCGCGCGCAGTGGTTAATTTCACGCACGTCTCGCTGCTCGTGCAGAATCTTCCGACCGATGATCCTGACAAGGTGGGTCGATTACGTGACCATCTCGCTCTCTTGGGCGAGAGCGCCGACGCTCGTGTTGAGTCGCTAGACGCGATCACCCTGCAAGGCCAGCAGCGCTCTGCCATAGGAGAAACCTTGCATGACCTTCGCAGCTTGGTGCTGCGCCTGTCCAAACGTACAGGGGATAATCACATTGCCACGCGTAATCGCGCAGTTGAGTTGCTCGATGCCCTTCAGCGATCACTCTCCAACATGGGACTAACCGATCTCCAGGAGCGTTATATTGGCGAAATGGTGCGGACTGGTACAGATGACCTGCTCAATTACTTTGATGAGGCACGAATGATCGAGCAAGATTTTTCGAGCATATTCCTCCGTTTACGCGAGCTGTCAAACAGCCCTTCCGACTGACGCAACGAGGAGGTTCTGAATGTCAGGGCTACGTTTTCAACAGAACGCAGAACTACTATCGTTCAATACGCTGCGGCTTCCGGCTATCGCGTCGAGTCTACTCACGATTACTGATGTCGCACAATTATCGGAACTGCGCAGATGTCCCGAATTCGTCGGGCGTCGATGCTTGATTTTGGGGGGCGGTAGCAACCTAGTATTCACCGGCAATGTGGATGGCGTGATACTGCGAGTAGCAATTACCGGTCGGCAGTTGCTTGCTGATGATGCTGGCGCGTGGTACGTCCGAGCCGGAGCGGGTGAAAGCTGGCGTGAGTTTGTGGCTTGGACGCTGCGAGAAGGATGGCCCGGACTTGAGAATCTCTCTCTGATTCCAGGAACAGTGGGTGCTGCACCGATTCAGAATATTGGTGCCTACGGCCTGGAGATGAGTGAGCGTTTTCATTCTCTTGATGCGTATGACTTGATTAGAGATAGGGCTGTAAGTTTTGATCAGAAGGACTGCCATTTTGACTACCGCGATAGCCTATTCAAACAAAAGGGCTGGCACTTGGCAGGGCGCTTCGTTATAACGGGTGTTACCTTCCGCCTTCCCAAGCCGTGGCAGCCCGTGACGCACTATGTCGAACTCGCTAACGAACTGGCCGAACAGGGCCTTACGACACCTTCCCCGCAGCAAATCGCCGATGCGGTGATGGCCATACGCAAGCGTAAGCTCCCCGATCCTGAGCAGATTCCTAATGCAGGCAGCTTTTTCCAGAATCCTATTGTCGATGTCAAGACAGCGGAAAGGCTAGTCAGCATTTACCCGCATCTGCCTCGATATCCGCAATCGAATGGCTTGGTGAAAATTGCCGCCGCCTGGTTGATAGAGCAGGCGGGATGGAAAGGAAGGGATCTCGGTCGCGCAGGGATGTTCGAGAGACAAGCGTTGGTACTGGTCAATCGTGGCGGGGCTTGCGGCCAAGATATTCTTGACCTTGCTCACGCAGTTCAAGCCGATGTAAGGCAACGCTTTGGGGTGGAGCTAAGGCCCGAGCCAGTCTTCGTCTGAAATTTCTCGGTGATAAAAA
>CAXNNH010000212.1:0-4115 GCA_964203325.1 Burkholderiales bacterium
GGCAGCGTCACGCCGACCTGCCCTTGGTATTTGCCGCCTCTATCTTTGTACGAGGTTTCGCACTCTTCGTCGGCTTCAAAGAACAGCACTTGCGCGATACCTTCATTGGCATAAATTTTGGCGGGGAGCGGCGTGGTGTTGGAGAATTCCAACGTCACGTAGCCTTCCCACTCAGGTTCGAACGGCGTGACGTTGACGATAATGCCGCAACGGGCGTAGGTGCTCTTGCCGAGGCAAACCGTCAATACGTTACGCGGAATGCGGAAATATTCGACGGTGCGCGCCAGAGCAAACGAGTTCGGCGGAATGATGCAGAAATCGTTGGTCACTTCGACGAAGGAATTCGGGTCGAAGTTTTTGGGATCGACGATCGTCGAATTGATGTTGGTAAACAGCTTGAATTCATTCGAGCAGCGAATGTCGTAGCCGTAGCTCGATGTGCCGTAGGAAACTATTTTCTGGCCGGCAACCTCGCGTACCTGATTCGGCTCGAAAGGATCGATCATGCCGTGCTGCTCCACCATACGGCGGATCCACTTATCTGGTTTGATGGACATCGCTGGTCACCCGGACACCGTTAAATAAAGGCGGCTATTTTACGGCGTCCGGGGATTTGTGGGGGTTTACCTACGCGAATGTTTGAGCGCGAATCGCGCTACCCACATGAGTTTGTCAGGTATTCTGCACGACGATGCTCGGGAACTTGGCGGTCATGTCTTTTGCCCGTTCGGCCACCTTGACGGCAATACGACGGGCGATGGCACGATAGATCTCGGCTGAACGCGAATCGGGCGCACCGACCACGGTCGGACGACCGGCATCGGACAATTCGCGGATCGATAGCTCCAGCGGCAAGGCACCGAGCAGCTCGGCATCAAAATCCTTGCACATTTTCTCGCCACCGCCGTGCCCAAAGATATGCTCTTCGTGACCACACTTCGAGCAGATATGAATACTCATATTTTCAACCAGACCAAGAATCGGAATACCGACCTTCTCGAACATCTTCAAGCCTTTGCGCGCGTCAATCAGGGCGATGTCCTGCGGTGTCGTCACAATCACTGCACCGGTGACCGGCACTTTTTGCGCCAACGTCAGTTGTGTGTCGCCGGTTCCGGGTGGCATATCGACAATCAGGTAATCGACATCACGCCAGTTGGTCTGGTTAAGCAGTTGCTCCAGCGCCTGGGTAACCATCGGGCCACGCCAGACCATCGGCGAATCGACGTCGACCATGAAACCTATCGACATCGCCTGCAAACCGTAAGCCTCCAGCGGCTCCATCGACTGGCCATCCTTCGACTCCGGCTGACGTCCAGCCAGACCGAGCATCTGCGGCTGCGAGGGGCCGTAAATATCGGCATCAAGCAAACCGACGGTCGCGCCTTCCTGCGCCAGCGCCAGCGCCAGGTTAACCGCCGTCGTGCTCTTGCCAACGCCGCCCTTGCCGGAAGCAACGGCAATCACGTTCTTGACGCCTTTCATCGGCTTTAAGCCACGTTGCACGGCATGCGCAGCAATCTTCACGGTTACGTTAGCGCTCACCTGGCCGATACCGTCTATCGTCTTCAGCTTAGCAGTCACCGCTTGTCCGATTTCGGCGAGTTGCGTTTTCGCCGGATAGCCCAACTCGATGTCGAGCGAAACATCACTGCCCTCGATCTTGATGTTTTTGGCCGAACGGGTCGCCAGATAGTCTTTTTGCGTATTCGGGTCAATCAGATCCTTCAGTGCCGCTTGCACGGCCTCCATCGTTACTGCCATTTTCATTTACTCCTTAAAGGTGAGCGACAAATATTATAAAACTAATACCTTATTAATTTAGTACAGTTTAACCGAAGTTGTGGTGAAAATCTTTATCGCGGGTCGGTGGAAGATCAGTAAGGATCGCGGGAAAGCGTGCCTAATGTCACATCAACGTAATACGGTGGCTTTCCGCTCCATTCCGACAAATTGAATTCGCTGTCGTCGTTGAGTTTTCTGATTTCCATGTCGTTTACCGAAAGCGGCCGTTTAGCGGCGCAAACCGTAGGCACCTGCAGTGGTCGCACAAAATACACGGCGCTTTCGCTGGTGGAGTAAGGATTGGTGACGCGTCGACCTATATAAGGTGTTTGCAGTCCATCGCCCTGCACCAGCAGGGCCGTTTCAACATCGACACCGATGCCGCGCGCGCCCAGTGAAATAGAGGATCCTGCCGACAGAATACCCCCCGGACAACCCCTATTGCCAATCGGTGCCACCAGGCGCGCTACAAAGGTCAGTAGGCGCCCCATCCGGTCACGCGTGTCCAGATGGCTGTCCAGAATCGTATTTCTGAAAGCAGCGGGGGCCAGGAAACCACCTGTCTGCAGGGGGTCGGGATCCAGCGTCATGAATTCGTTATACGGGTCGACCAGGGCCTCTTCAGAATAAACGGTATCGACCATGGCCGAAAAATCAAACTGTCCCAAAACCGCCAGACCGGCGCTGGTACCGCCCAGCGGCACGTTTTGCCGCATCAAGCGCTCCAGGGTGGAGTGCAGCGCCGTTTTTTTCCAGTGCTTGATGTAGTCGCTCTGGTCACCTCCGGCAATAAATACCGCCTGCGCACGACCGACTACGTAATTGACGAACGGATCGTTGGCGGCCAAACGGTCAGGAATCACCAATGTTTCTACCGAACTCAGGCCCATGCTGGCCCCGCCCACCCACTCCGGCCCAACAGTGAGCGAGGTCCCCGAATTCTCGTCGCTGTAATAGATATAGGGATTGTAGGCATCGGTGCCTGAAGCTCGGATCACCACGAAACGCCCCCCTGTCCAGGGGCGGACGCCGCTGCGCTCAATCATCCAGCGAAAGGCGCTGTCCACATCGGGGCCGCCGCCCATCACGACCAGAGAGGGTTCTGACGGTCGGGGTATTTCCTCCCCGACAAAAGGATTGCCAACCGCAAAGTATTCATAGGTTATGGGAGTAACTGCATCACCAGGTGCGTACAAAAGCTCATCGCCTGGTATTTCATCGGCCTGTGCTAGCGCAAACCACGATGTAGCTAACAACAATAGCATCGCATAACGCATGATTAGCTCCTTTTTAAGAAAAAATCGAATAATGCAAAGATCCTGCAAAACAGCTCAAGTTACGGTTTTTTTACGCGGAGTAGCGAGCGCTTGTAGCCCTGCAAAATAAGGCTGCGTTACCCCCGAAAAAATCTAAGCGGTTTCTAAACGGGGGTTAATTTTGCGTATTCCAGCGCCAGCCATTTCAACCCACTCGCGCCAAAATTGACCTGCAAACGAGCTTCCGCGCCACGCCCTTCGGCAGCAACGATCACTCCGAGACCAAATTTGGCGTGCTGTACGGATTGCCCGAGACGCCATCCATTGGCTGACTTTTGTTGCTCGACAGATGAATGTGCCGTCTGTGCCGCCTTTGTACTGCTACGCACAGGCGGTTTGGCGGCATGAGCAGGCGCGTGGTTGATCTTGCGCAACAGCTCCTGCGGTAGCTCATCGAGAAAATCCGACGGCAGACAGTAGCGCGTTTGGCCGTGCAGCATGCGTGTTTGCGCGTGGCTCAGATAGAGGCGCCGTCGCGCACGAGTCACGGCGACATACATCAGGCGGCGCTCTTCCTCCAGCCCATTGCGTTCTTGCGCCGCATTCTCGTGCGGAAACAAGCCTTTTTCTAGTCCAGTGATGAATACAGCATCGAACTCCAGCCCCTTCGCAGCGTGCACGGTCATTAATTGCACGGCTTCCTGTCCTTCTCCGGCCTGATGCTCGCCCGCTTCGAGCGAAGCATGGGCCAAGAAAGAAGCGAGCGGCCCGGCCTCGCCGTTGTTGGCGATGGTGTCGCTTTCTTCCTGCACAAAATTGGTGGCCGCATTGATCAATTCGTCCAGGTTTTCCAGGCGCTCCAGCCCCTCTTTCTCGCTCAGGTAATGCTGGCGTAGACTACTGCGCTCAATCACATGAGCGATCACTTCAGGCAAAGGTAGAGCCTTTGTTTCAGCACGCAAGGCTTCGACCAAACGAATAAAATTCCCAACGGAGGTGCCCGCCTTGCCACCCAGACTCGCTGCGGCGTTGTATAAGCTGGAATGGGCGCGATGCGCGGCCTCCTGCAAGGCT
>CAXNNH010000213.1:0-4110 GCA_964203325.1 Burkholderiales bacterium
AACGCCAAGATCGAGGCGACCTTCCCAGCTTGAGCGATAGTGCGAGTCTTTTCAGCTTTGCCACAACCGAGTTCAAGAATATGCGCTCCTGCAAGCGGGAGTTCAGCGGCAATGACCTCGTATTCGTCGCACAGGCGTTCAGCAGGTTGTGAAATTTTCATTGGAGCCTTATTGGGAAAAATGTTGACCGGGCTGGCTAGGGTAATGGACGACGATGAAGGGTGAGGACAAATGGAGGAGTTCGGGAGACTAATTTTATGAAATTAGATCGCCATCAAAACCAGCGGCTGACGCTCATTGCCGTCACTCTGTGGCTGGCCGGGTGTTCGACCGAGGCATGGTATGAAGGGATGAAACGCGGTGCCGAAAATGCTTGTTACCAACGACCACCGAGTGAAATCGAACGCTGCCTGGCGCGGCTAAACAAGAAGACGTATGGTGAATACGAGAAAGAACGCACCCACCCGCAAAAATAGCGTGGGAAGGTGCAGATCGATACCGGGGTCTATTCTCTTTCTCTCTCAGAGTCGCTTGAGCACCTCGGTCACGCAGCGCGTAATTCCTATAAAAACGTCGCTCAAAGACGCTTCATCAAACATGTAGGCCGGCGTCGTCACCAGCTTGTGGGCTTCGTCAATAACAACTTCCTTTGCGCTAGGCGTGCTCATGTACTGCTGACCCAACTGCGTCATGGCTTCGGCGACGCCTGCATCGTTGCCCAGTGTGAGTGCCGCGCTGTCATGACGGGCGTGCAGAGTCAGAGCCACCAGGGCCGGCGCAATGCAAATCGCCCCTACCGGTTTATGGGCCTCAAAGAAGCCCCGCACAAACGCCGCCACATCTGGCCTTATTTCGGCCTGCACGCCTGCAAAGGCAAACGAGCAATGGTTTTTGGCAACCCCATAACCTCCAGGCATTATCAGCGCATCAAAATCTTGCACGCGGGCCTGTGCCAAATCCAGGCATAGTCCCACGCGGGAAATGCGGCTGGATTCCTCCAGAATATTGCGCTCGGCCCCCGATACTGGCTCGCCGGTCACATGGTTAACGACGTGGTATTGCCGTGCGTTGGGAGCGATACACTGAACCGTTGCGCTTTGCTGATCCGGTCAACACAGCTTCACGGACTTCAGCCCCGTCCAAGTGGCCGCAGCCGGACAATAAAACCGCAATTCTGGGGGGCTTTTGAACATCGGTCATGATGGACTCCAAGAGTTTTTGAGGATACGCGCGGTGTAAATCAATCCATGCCAGGTTTTAATAATCAAATTCCAGCGATTTTTGGATGCCGTCAAGGAGCGCTTTGAACGTCAGGATATGTACTGCTTGAACTACCGTACCCGTCATGGCCTTTTGCAGCTTTTGCTTAAACCTGTCGCTTAGCCTTTGACCCAAGGAATGTTCGGTTAAGGCCTGAAGGAAAGCCAGAACTAACGCTCGTTCTTCGCCCCCCTGAGCCAGCAGTTCTTCCAGACATTTTTGGAGGATCGAGGGCCGGCCAAGTTTGCACAGAACCTTGATCGTTGCTGGCAGGTCATGATGAATAAACCCATCCACCTGTTGATTCAGTTGGGCGACAAAAGAATCCATGTCCTGCTGCTTTTCATCCGAGAAGTCGAAAGAAGGGCTTATGACAGGGCGTTTAATGTCACTGTTAGCAAGCTCATTATCTGTAACGAAGCGACTCTTGCAAATGGCGGTTGCACTGCTTAGGCAGCAATAGTCAATCGGTGATAACGACGTTTTCTGTACCGCTGAAGCAAACAGGGCTTGGCGTTCGCGGACTTGCGCCGTTCCACCCCAGCCAGCCGCCAGCATTTGCGGCACGATCTGCAACTCCGGCAAAGCATCTGTTTTTTCGTCGGCCGTCCGTTCTACCGTCACGAGACAGTCCGTCCGTTCCGTCACCAGTTGATAACGAACGGCCCATTCTGATTGGGCCGACTCCGCCAACGTGGGCAATCGGGCGTGGGCCGCAAGACGGACGATGGCATCGGCCAGGGTAGAAGACGCCGTCAGACGTGTGACGGCCTTGGTTTCAGTCCCGTCCGCCAAATGCAGCGTCGCACGAGCTTCAACGGGCAACGAATGCTCAAACGCAGCAAAAACCGTGATCGAATCTCCGGCAAAGAACGCCTTGTCGGGACGGGTTTCCCAAAGTGTGGCTTGCCCCCAGTCAAGGGTAATCGATTCAATGCGCGGCTGGCGCATGCGTCCGAAGTGTCGGGCAATACGCTCGGCCATCGCCTCGTTGGGGGTTACCCACTCACAAGCCCCCCCGGTCTTGTCGGCCAGGTGGCGAACCGCCTCCTCACCGACCGCCGCGCCGATGCCCACGGTAAAGATGCGATGCCCGGCCAGCTTCGCCTTCTCCGCCGTATCCTCAAGGTTCCACACATCGCCATCCGTCAATAAAAGAATATCGAGGGGCGATTCCTGGGCGTACGCCATGGCCTTTGTCAGGGCTGACGATAACTCGGTACCACCGAGGTCGGGCAGATTTTGTACGAAGCGATGCGCGAGATCCAGGTTCTTGCGGTTTGCCGGTTGCAACGCCTTGTCGAAAGCCTGTGTCCTGGAGCCAAAGCCAAGGACGGCAAAACGATCCTTCGCCCCGATAGTCCTCAGCGCCAAACCGACCCCTTCCTTGGCGTGTTCGATGCTCTCGCCCGCCATCGAGCCGGAACAGTCGATCAAAATGACCGTATCTCTTCCGGCGTCCGCGCCACTCGCTTCAACGGGTGGGGGCATAAAATTCAGTGCTACCGCCCGTGTATCGCCCCACTCCCCCGACATTCCGGCCGAAGTCAGACCGACCGGACGGATGTCGAGCACGAAATCACGATCCATGAAGGCGTCTGTGGCGAGCGAGAGTTCCACGCCTTCCGCCACGACGGCGAAAGCGACCCGGTGCGAAGGGCATTCATAGGAAGCTTTCGCCAAATCGCCGAGCATGGCGACCTTGACACTGAGCGGGTACGCGATAGTGGTATCCGCCACCGGTCGTTGCCAGGGCTGCATATTTTCTGGATCGCCATAGCGCGGAGCTAGGGTAGTCGGCAGACGGTAGCGCATGGCGCTTCCACTCCAGGCCATTACCTCCCCCCAGGTGATGTGGATCACCACCTCTTCACCGGCTTTCACGTTACCCAGCGTTGCGTTGTACAGTCCGTCGCGCAGTTTTTGCAGGCGAAAAGCCGCATCCCCCTTTTCGAGACTGCCTTCGTACTTTTCCTCGGCTTCCTGACGCGGAATAATCTCCCCGTTGTAGTGCTTGCCTCCCATTTCAACCCCGAAGTGCAGGAGCACACCCTCGACCGGAAGGGGGAAGGTATAGACGATCTCCAGGTGGCTATCGGTGTCGTTTCGATAACGCTGCTCAAGGCGGGTTTCTGCCATCAGGCCGGCCAAAGTGGCGACCACACGAACCCCCTTGAGGGCGATCCGTTGGCCGGCTTCAGGGCTGAGCATACCGATCTGGTCATGGTGCATGGAGCTTCCTTTCGGGGTTTAGGCGTTCAGGGGTTCTTTTTCTGCTGGATCACGTCGTAGGCCAGAGCTACCTGGCGCAGGAACTCGCGCACTTCTTCGGGAGACAGTTCGGCTTGGCCGGGTTCAAGATGCACCTCCAGACCTTCGCGCACCACAAGATGGCTCCAGACCTCGACGGTGCCCGGTCCGCGCCGCTTGGGGGGCGGCAAGTCGCCACCGGCGTTGCTCATCAGATCGCCGATGCGCTCCAGTGATAAACCCGCTTCCTGCCATTTCCGAATGAAAAGCAGCTTTTCGACGTGGGTGGTGGTGTAGTGCGCGCCGCGATTCAAGCCCTCCGGTCGATCCAGAAGACCGTTCTGGATGTAATAACGAACCGTGCGCTTGGGCAGATCGACGAGGGCGCAAAGTTCATCAAGGCTGTAAATACGTTCAGTGGGCATGGGAAGATTGTTGAGTGTGTTTGCGAACTGTAACACCATTAGTGCTAAAAACAAGTGGCGCATAACAAAGGAGCTTGTTTTTTTGTGTCGCTATGCACGCAGGGAAAGCAGGGGATATTTTTCCCCGTCATATGAACCGGCCACGGAATCTTTAACCACGAAAAGATTGACGGCT
>CAXNNH010000214.1:0-4073 GCA_964203325.1 Burkholderiales bacterium
CTCTTGATTTCCGCCTGCACGTCAAGCAAGGGCTTGGCGGCCAGCGGATTGATGCGACCGGTAATACTCAGCGGCGCAACGTTATCGTAACTGCCACGCAGATCCACCTCGGCCGTGCTCTGCGCGTCCGACGACAGGCCGGTAATCCGCCCACCCAGTTGCCTGAGATTGGCGGAATAATTAGGTTTGACGAAGTTATCGGTGAAACGAACTGAACCGCCTTGCAGTGTCACCTTGCCGATTTTGACCGGCAACACCGCTTTGCTCGCCTCGGCGACGCTGGCGACGGGTACGCTGGCCTTGCCATCGGCGCTTGCTGTCGCACTGCTAGCACTGGCCGCGCCGGCTTTCTCGCCCGCCAGCGCCACAGGCGGCGCCTCCTGACGAACGATCTGCGATAGATTGACTTGCCCTTGCGGGTTGATGATCACACGGGCAAAGAAATCGGTCAGGGCCACTTCGCCGACCGACACCGAATCCGGTGAGTGGCGTACATCGGCATGACCAAAGTAGAGTGATTTCCACTTCAGTAAATCGTCGGCGTTGGCTTTGTCGACCGATAGAAAATCGCCTATCGTCGTTCGCCCGGAAAAACCGCCGACCCATCCGCTACTGCCGGCCGACTCATCCTGGCGTAGTTTCAAATGGCCGTCGAGCGCCAACTGCCCGCGCTTCAGGGCGATGTTGAGCTTTTCGCCAAAATAGGGCTGTAGTGGCAGCAACTCGACCGTCTTGAGGTCCAGCGTCAAATCGGCATCGAACGGAAACAGTTTCAGCGTGCCGCCGACGTCGACCTGGCCCTTGCGGTTGAGCTTAAAGCGGGTAGCCAGCTTGATCGTCTGACCGGGTTCGCTGCTCAAGTTCTCCAGCTCAAAGCCCAGCCCTTCTATCGTCTGCGTGCTGGCCGGCGACACCGCTGCGTCTTCAAAACGCAGCCCAACATCCTCGCCCGCATAGCGGGCGACGTGCAGCTTCCAGGCCGACGAGGTTTCCGTTTTTTGCTGCGAATCTTGTTGCAAAGTCTGCGCGGCACGCAACGATGGCGGCTTCACCCAGTCGAGCGAACCGTCGGCCGCCCGCCGCATCATGATGCGCACACCTTTGGCCAGGACTTCGCCGAGCGACAGCTCGTGTTTCGCCAGATCAAGCCGTCCGCCTTTGGCCGAAAACGACTCGACCTTCAGCCACTCATCGGCCGCCACCCGCCAGGAAACATCGAACTCGGCGGGTGTTGCACCCTGCCCATCGAGCTTCTTCAGATCGAAATTGAAGGTGTCGACGCTGGCATGAAACGGCTTGCCGTGCGACTCGTCCAGCCAGCGAAATGCACCGGCGCTGATCTTCGCCTCGCCTAACGACCAAATAGGCGAGGAAGACGCAAGCGCTTTGGGAACCACCTTGCTCGTCGATTTTTCCGTCGATTTCAGTGTCGGTTTAGCGGCAGATTTTTCGGCAAATTCAGCGCCCGTCGCTGCTTTAGGCAACAATGCAAGCCAATTGATACCGCCTTGGGCATCGACCCGCGCGTGAATCTCCGGGGAGTCGATGCTTAAACGATCAATGGCAAACTTGCGGCTCAACAATTCCGCCGAACCGACCGACAGATCGAGCCGCTTCAGCGTCAGCAACGGATCTCCGCTCGCTTCATGCACCGCCAGCTCCTTCACGGCCGCCGTTCCCGACAGGTTCAAGGTTGCAGGCCGCTCCTTCTCTTGGCGGAAAACCAGTTTCAGGTCGCTGTCTACCGCACCGGATGCCACCTTGATCGGCAAAGGAAACGGGAGATAGCCCAGATATTTAGCCAACTGCAGATTGTCGAGTTCCAGCACAAACTCGCTCTCCAGCGAATCGGCAAAAGGCTTGCTCTTACCTTTCAGCAGCAACTCTGCGCCATTGATCCTGGCCGAAAAAGCCGGCTCGACAAAAGTCTCGGTGGCATAGGCCATACTCGACACAAAGGGCAGGCTCAAACCGATAGCATCCACCCGATGGATGACGCCCAGCGGGCGGTCGTCAAACTCCAGCAGCCCCTGGGTAATTTGGATGTTATTCAGCGAAAAAGCTGGCGTCGACGCCTCTGTATCCGCTGCGGGTTTAGCCATCGACTCGTCGATCAGATCCGAAAAGTTGTAGCGGTTGTCCGCCAGACGAACGATTCTGAATTTCGGCCCGTCCAGACGAATCTCGCTGAGTACCGGACCGCCGCGAAAAAGCGAAGAGGCTTGCAAATTGGCGTACAAGCTATCGAAGCCGGCGACCGTTTCGCCGCCGCCTTTCTCCTGAATCGCCAGACCGTCTATCTGCAAGGTCAGCGCATAAGGATTGATAGCGATGCGCTCGACACTCACCGGGCGATGCAACGCCTCGCCGAGCTGGCCGACCACCCACCACTTGAGCAGTGGCGGCAGGGCAAAAAATCCGAGCACACCGATAGCCAGCACGGTAGCGACTAAACGCAACCCGTATTTTTTGGTGTTGGCAGAGTGCAGCACAGTCAAAGCAGTTGATTTGTCGATCATGGTGTCGGAGGGCAAACGGAAAGGCATTAGGGGACAAAAACGCGAATTTAGCACGAACAGGCAACGTGACCTTTAGGTCAGGCAAATAGGACGATGACCGTCGCCAACCATGCAGCAAACGCGGTGAGTAGGTGAGCATCGCGCAGCAAGGCGACTGCGGGGTCGCCGCCGCCGCCCCGCCGATGCAAGAGAAAGAGGTAGCGAAAAATTCCATAGACGACGAAGGGTACCGAATAAATAAGATTCGTCGTCCCGTGTAAAGCCAGCGTTTCGGCGCTTACCGTGTACAAGCTGTAACTGACGATGGTACTTGCGGCACAAATGCCAATCAACTTATCGAGCAGCGCCGGATTGTAGTCGTCGAGCACTCGGCGGTGATTCCCCGCCCTGCCTTGCAGGGCATTCAGTTCTGCGCGGCGTTTGGCAAAGCCGAGAAACAGCGTCAGCATTAAGCCACAGAGCAGTAACCAGTGCGAAGGCGCGATACCGACACCGAGCGTGCCGGCAAGAATGCGTAGCATGAAACCCGCAGAAATGATAAAAACGTCAAGCAAAACGACATGTTTCAGCCCCATCGAATAAGCAATGTTGAGCAGGGTGTAAGCAATGAGAATGCCTAAAACCCACGTCGACACAGCTTGTGCCAGCATCAGCGCCGCGAGCAGACAGGCGCCGGCCAGCAATAGAGCCTGAGTGACATTAACCGTGCCTGCAGCGAGCGGCCGATGGCACTTATCAGGATGCTGGCGATCTTTCTCCCGGTCAGCCAAATCGTTGATGACATAAACGGCCGACGCAGTCAGCGCAAAGGCGGTTGCTGCCAGAAAGACGTTTTGTACGAGTAGCGTATTCTGCCAGGCATGACCAAACAGCAAACCGACAAAGACAAAACCACTTTTCACCCACTGATGGGGCCGCAGGAGTTTCAGGTAGGGGCGTATTCCGTTCATCGCTGTTTCTTCTCTTCTCGGGAATTCATTTTTTGACAAGCTTGTCGGCACATCGTGCCCGATGCGTGTTCTGCGCATCCCCCTGCATGATACACGCAGGTGTTGACTTACCTCTGAAGGCACGTATAATGCGGCCTTCCTTGAGATCGCTGGCCGCTAGGCGATACTAAAGGCGCGTAGCTCAGCTGGTTAGAGCACCACCTTGACATGGTGGGGGTCGTTGGTTCGAGTCCAATCGCGCCTACCAAATTCAAAGCCGGATAACTTCAAATTTTATGAAAGTTATCCGGCTTTTTGGTTTTTAAGTCTGTTCACGGCCAAGCCGATTTTTTCGCTTACCGCGCAAGACAAAGCGCCCTGGGTCTACTGCTGCAGCGAGATCGGTTTCCAACGGTAGCGGTTCGCCTTCAATCAAACAGGCGAGGAGTTCGCCCGCCAACGCGGACCAGACGATGCCCCGTGAACCGAAGCCGTTGATTAGGTAAAGACCAGGGACGCGGGGAATTTCCTTAAGCGGGCGAGAGGGGAGGGCCGGATCGATTGCTAAGGCATCGGCGAGTGCGCCGACCATCGGCATGCGGTCGGGCGAGGTCGGGCGAAAACC
>CAXNNH010000215.1:0-4073 GCA_964203325.1 Burkholderiales bacterium
TTGCCCGCGATGCGGCCGAAACCTACGAGCGCCTGGGTTCGCCTGAAGGCGAGCTGGCGCTGGCCGAGGCGGTGCTCTATCTGGCTATGGCCGCCAAGTCGAACGCTGCTTACGTCGCGTATAATGCGGCGCGCAGTTTTATTGCCAAAGATAGCTCGCGGCCGGTGCCCGTTCAGTTGCGCAATGCACCGACCAAGCTGATGAAGGATCTGGGCTACGGCAAGGATTACCGCTACGCGCATGACGAAGCTGAAAGTTACGCAGCGGGCGAGAACTACTTCCCGGACGGTATGCCGGCAGTCGAGTGGTATCGACCGGTCGAGCGCGGTCTGGAAATCAAAATCGGCGAAAAACTGGCGCACCTGCGCGATCTCGACCGCAAAGCCAAAAAATCGAAGAATTAATCGAAAAACTCCAAGAATTCATCGGACTCCAAGGACTAACCATGCTCGATATTCAACTACTGCGCAACGAGCTAGACGCCGTTGCTGAACGCCTGGCCGCACGCGGCTTCACGCTGGACCGTGCGATGTTTCAAACGCTGGACGGCGAACGTAAAAGCCTGCAAACGCGCACGCAGGAATTGCAGGCCAGCCGTAACAGCCTGTCCAAACAAATCGGCATGCTCAAGGGCAAGGGTGAGGATGCGACCGCTGTGATGGCGCAGGTTGCCGCGCTGAAGGATGAACTAGACGCCAACGAAGTACGGCTGGGCGACTTACTGAAAGAACTCGACGCTTTCGTCGCCTCGATTCCCAACCTGCCGCACGAAAGTGTTCCGGCGGGGAAGTCGGAAGCGGACAACGTTGAGGTCAGCCGCTGGGGAGCACCGCGCGACTACGATTTTACGGTCAAGGATCACGTCGATCTCGGCGAGTCGCTTGGCCAGCTCGACTTTGCCACTGCGGCCAAAATTGCCGGTGCCCGCTTTTCGCTGATGAAAGGGCCGCTCGCTCGCATGCATCGAGCGCTGGCCCAGTTCATGCTTAATACGCATACCGAAGAGCACGGCTACACCGAGGTTTATGCGCCCTATCTGGTCAATGCTGCCAGCCTGTTTGGCACCGGCCAGTTGCCGAAATTCGAGGAAGATCTGTTCAAGCTGCTGCGCGTGGACGCCGAGCCGCTGTACCTGATTCCGACTGCCGAAGTGCCGGTGACCAATATCGTGCGCGGTGAGATTCTGGCGGCTGAAGCGCTACCGCTGAAGTTTGTTTGCCATACGCCGTGCTTCCGTTCCGAGGCCGGTTCCTACGGGCGCGATACGCGTGGCATGATCCGCCAGCACCAATTCGACAAAGTCGAGCTGGTACAGATTGTGACCGCCGAGCAGTCGCTGCAGGCGCACGAAGATTTGACGCGCCACGCCGAGATCATCCTGGAGCGCCTGGAGTTGCCCTATCGCCGCGTCGCCTTATGTAGCGGCGACATGGGCTTTTCGTCGGCTAAAACCTACGATCTGGAAGTGTGGTTGCCGGCGCAGAACACCTACCGCGAAATATCCTCCTGCTCGAATTTCGAGGCGTTTCAGGCGCGGCGCATGCAAGCCCGCTACCGCAACGAGAAAAACAAGACCGAACTGGTGCATACCATTAACGGTTCGGGTCTGGCTGTCGGGCGCACGCTGGTAGCGATCATGGAAAACTTCCAGAATGCCGATGGCAGCATTGATGTGCCCGTTGTTTTGCGCCCCTATCTCGGCGGACTGGAGAAGCTTGTCGCGGCGTAAAGGGCGCTAACGCCTGTGGGCATTGCGCGCTTTCGAGGAGGTCTTTGAACTTATTGCTGATGCCTTCGCGGATTTCGGTGGTGTCTTCAGATTTTTTAGAGGTGCTTTCGGATGTTTCGGTGATGCCTTCAGGTGTTTCAAAGGAGCCTTGGGGGGAGAGGCTGTTTGAAAAATTTCTTCGATACCGGCCATCTCTTCCAGAGGGCGCGGACGCGGTTCATGGCGCTTGAGAATGTCGGCAAAGATACGGATATTCTCAACCAGCATCACCGCCTCGCCACCGCGTGCCTTGCCCGATTTAAGCCGTTGGTAAATCTCCGGCCGGGTGAGGAGCGGGAGAACCTTTTTCATTTCAAACCAGGAATTGGGGTTAACCTTCCGGCTTTTGGCAATAGCGCGTGCGCCTTGCAAATGGCCCATACCCAGATTGTAGGCCGCGAGCGCCAGCCACAAGCGGTCAGGTTCTTTGATCTCATCCGGTAGCGCATCGCGTAGATCGCTCAGATATTGCGCACCGGCGCGGATGCTCTGCTGGGTGTCCAAGCGGTTGCTAACGCCAAGACGGTCGGCGGTTTCCCCGGTTAGCATCATCATGCCGCGTACCCCGGTCGGGCTAGTGGCCTGCGGATCCCATTGCGACTCTTGGTAGGCAAGGGCGGCTAGCAAGCGCCAGTCGATTCCAGTATTGGCTTGCGCATTTTGGAAGAGCAGCCGATATTCCGGCAATAGCGTGCCGATTCTCCCAATGTAGGTCACGATATCGGTCTGGTTGAGTCGCTTTACGTGGCCAAAATAGCGATCCTGCAAGCGCGCCATTGTCCCGTCCTTGAGCACACGTTTGAGAAAAACATTGGCCTTGGCAAGTAGTTCCGGATCGTTACCCAAGGCCGGCAGCAGCCATGCAAGCGGGCGCTTCGGACCCAGCGTTAAGGATTCCTGTAGATCGGGGTAATAGTTACTGCCAATGTCGAACACCGCCCGATCAACGAGCGCAGCCTCTACGCGTTGAGCGGCAACGTCCTCCAGCAAGTCGAGTTCGCTGCGCTCGCTTTCTTCGATGACCTGCAAGGACGGAAGCTCGGCTTGAATTTCGCTTAATACAGAGGCTTGCCGCGAATCGGCAATAACGTGAACAGTCTTATCGGCCAATTGCGCGATTTCACGAATAGGCAACGATGCCTCGTAAGTAACAAGAATATTCGAGGACTGAAAATAGGGCTGGGTGCTTTGAACGTCAGGGTCATCTTCGGCGCTAAGCCAGGCTGCAGCAAGATGCGCCTCGTTATTTTTCAGCCGCTGGATAATCTCAGCCTCGTTGGCAACGATGATAAAGCGTGCTGTTACGCCCAATTCATCGGCAAAAAGTTGCGCCAGATCGTGATCGAAGCCCAGACCCTCCTCTTTTTCGTCGAGCGAATAAGTCGTTGGCCCCTGGCGTGTCAGCACAACCAACTCCCTGGCCTCGTGCACAGGAGGCACGCCGCTGCCGCCGCAGGCGGCGATCAGTGCGATGAACAAAAACGGAACAAGTAAGCGCATCAAGTCGTAGAACGATCTTAAATTCGAGAAAACCTAAATCTAGCGCTGCTAAAGTCAAATCGAGCTAAAGTTGTGCTAGAATTGCTGCCCTGACGGAGAGGTGGCAGAGTGGTCGATTGTACCTGACTCGAAATCAGGCGTACTGCAAGGTACCGTGGGTTCGAATCCCACCCTCTCCGCCATAAAGAAAAATAAGCTCATGATTTTATGGGCTTTTTTCTTGCCCGCTGTTCTTTACCCACAAAGTGAACAGAAAAAACTCGCTTCGCACCATTTTTTATTTAACGACAGCCAGCGGCGGCTTGTTTGGCGAAAACTTCCCACTGCTTGCTGCTTGCGCTTCTTCCTGCCGCCTGATTCGGCTTTGCGCATTTCTGCCGATAACAGGGCTTTGGCAGCATTCACGCGAATCTTGATGTCGACGCCAGCATCGGCCATTATGCCCTGCAAGAATTGCGTTGCGTCGGTTGTTTTCAGTAACGGCGAATCGTTCAGTGTCGGTAAATTGCGCGGCCTTCCCGCTCCAGGTCTTGCGCCACCTTTAGCCACGGTCGTTCCTCTCGTTGATTGTTTTCGAAAGGCTGTGTTCGCGGGAAGTGTTGATCAGCCCCCAGCGCCTTGATTTTATGACTAATCCGAACTAACCATGAAGGTCATGGCAAGAGTTTGTCAGCAGCGGATGTAAATTGATACAAGGCAGCGATTGAAAGTTGATACACCTAGTTGAGAGAATCGGCGATTTCAAAGGCGCCATTGATTACAAACGAGGTGTATGTGGACATTGAGATTTTGAGGAAGCACGGAT
>CAXNNH010000216.1:0-4061 GCA_964203325.1 Burkholderiales bacterium
ATCCGGCTCAGTTTGTCGGCGTACATCGGGTCGGTGGCGTAACCGGAGTTTTGCAGCGAACGGGCAAACGCAGCGCCATCTTGTTGCCCCAGGACGCCGGCAAAACGTGAATTGTTACTCAACAAACGGGCGTAGTCGCTAAAGGCTTCGGCATAGGAGGAATAGACGCGGAATTTTTCGCGCGACGACTGGGCGACACCGTTCGCAAACTCGGTCGTCTTGGTATCGACCGTTTCGCCTTGCCAACTACGCCCGGCCTTGATACCGAACAGGTTATAGGTGGGTGAGCCATCGGCCGAGCGGATTTCGTGCTTACCCCAGCCACTTTCCAGCGCGGCGTGAGCGACCAGGAATTGAGCGGGTACGCCGGTAGCCGCCGCCGCTTCTTGGGCATAAGGCCAGACACGATTGACGAAGTCGCTGCTGCTGCCCGGTTTGCTGGCCGCAACCTTGGCCGGCGACTGAATGGTGCTGCCATCCTTGGCTTCACTGGGGGAAAGCACGGCAGAGGGTGTCGGCAAAGGCTTGGCCAAACCTGCTGCTTGCCGTGAAATAAAAGCCTGCTGCAGGGCATTGAGCGCCGAAGTGGTGCCGGTACTGGTATTGGAAGCGGACGATGCCGACACGCCGGGAGTCGTCGTGCCCGGCGTCAGGTTGCGCCCCAACTGTTGCTCGATCATCTTGGCAAAACCCAGCTTGCCTTGCGCAGAAAGGTTTTGCGCCAGTTGCTGATCCATAATGCCGGTAAAAAAACGGCTCTGATCGCTGTCGAGCAGGCCGTCCTGGGGGCTGGCATCGCGCATGCTCTTTAACATCATCTGCAACAGCATGCCCTCAAACTGTTGGGCGGCCTGCTTCAAACCGGCCTGCGGATCCTGCTTCATCTTGGCGCGCAAATCGCCGGACGATTTTGGATCGAGGACAAATGGTTGAGGATTAACGCTATCGGTTTTCATGATCGAAGTATGAGCAATTTTCAGGCCGAAAGTCCATCTATCCAACGAGCTATTAAGGCTGTTTCGCACGGGCAAGCCGTAGTCCGTCACCTTGCAACGCGGATGGCGGGAAGGATTATTGGCTTAACTTAACCGCCCTATGCCCTGAGAGCCGCACCAATGCTTGATCTACAGGGCACCTACCCGGAGAGCCAGTGTTTACGCCACTCTCCAGCCACACCCCTTGGAGATCGTTTATCCATGCGGCCTCCAGGGCAACGAGGGTCAGATAATCTCCAAATCGGCACGCAAAGCGCCTACGGCTTTCATCGCCTGCAGAATGGCCAGCAAATCCTGCGGATTGGCACCGAGTGCGTTGAGGGCTTTAACCACGTCGGCCAGATTGACCCCGGCTTTGAGCGTCATCAGTGCCGCTCCATCCTGCTTGACCTGAATATCGGCCTGATTGGTGGTCGTCGTCTCACCGCCCGCCTGTGCATTCGGCTGGCTAACCTGCTGCTCGTTGTTGATGACCACCGATAGATTGCCATGCGCCACGGCGCACGAGTCGATGGTCACGGCCTGGTTCATAACAATTGAGCCAGTACGCGGATTAACGATCACTTTGGCCATCGTTTGCATCGGCCGCACTTCCAGATTTTCGATGCGCCCCATGAACGCCACCCGACTATCGGCGTTTTCCGGTGCGCGCACCTTAATCTGCCGCCCATCAATCGCCTGCGCTGTACCGGCCCCCATCTCACGGTTAATCACATCGACGACGCGCTGCGTCGTACCGAAATCGGCGGTACTCATTTGGTAGTTGATAAACGGCCCTTGACCGAGCGCCGTCGGCACTTCGCGTTCAACCGTCGCGCCACCCGCAATGCGCCCGGCCAGTAAATGATTGATCGTCACCTTGCTGGCTCCCGACGATGCACCGGCGCCGCCGACCAGAATATTGCCCTGCGCCATCGCGTAAACCTGGCTATCGGCACCTTTAAGCGGTGTCATCAGCAGGGTGCCGCCGCGTAGACTCTTGGCATTGCCCATCGACGACACCGTGACATCGATTTGCTGCCCGGTTCGGGCAAAGGGCGGCAAATTGGATGTCACCATGACCGCCGCCACGTTCTTGAGCTGCAGCGATTGCGTCGTCGGCAAAGTGGTGCCGAGTTGCGCCAGCATGTTGATGATGCTTTGTGTCGTAAACGGCGTTTGTGTCGTCTGATCGCCGGTGCCATCCAGGCCCACCACCAAGCCGTAGCCGACAAGCTGGTTGTTACGTATCCCTTGCACGGAAGCCAGATCCTTGATCCGGTCGGCCCACGCCGAAGTGCTGACTAGCGGCAAAAGACAACAAAACCATACGCCGATAATGGCCGCCTGTTTGGCCGCGTTGTGCTTTAATTTGCCGGTTTGCTTAAGCATGATGTTCACCCACTAAAAATTTTAGAACGGCATAAAACTCAGGAAAAAACGCGACAGCCAGCCCATGATCTGCGCTTCGCTGATCGCACCGCTTTCCTTGTATTCGATCCGTGCATCCGCCACCTGCGATGAACTGATGGTGTTGGCGGCGTTGATAAAGAAGGGATTGATGACACCGGAAAGCCGGATGTACTCTTGTCCGAAACCAATCGCCACCTGTTTCTCCCCCGAAACCAGGAGGTTGCCGTTTGGCAGCACCTCGATCACGGTCACCGTTATCGTGCCGGTAAACACATTATTGGCCGCCGCCTCGCCCTTGCCGTCAAGGCTGTTCGCCCCGCCGGCCGTCAGCGACATTCCCTGCAGCGACTTGCCGGGCAGACCGACGATAGGCCCTGCATTGGCGCTAATGCTGCTCGTGCGGCTCAACTTGGTATTCGATTTGGTCGAGGCCGAGTTGGTTTCGGCAATGGTGATGGTCATCGTATCGCCGACATAGCGAGCGCGTCGGTCTTCAAACAACGTCCGTGCGGCACCGGCCTGATAGATGCTGCCATTACTGGCCAGTGTCTCGGTACGCGCAGCCGGGCGCGCCGACATCGGCTGGTGCACATTGGTCGGTGGCACCGAGTTGCAGGCAGCAACGCTGAGTAGCAGCAGGCTAAGGGTGAGAATTTTTTTCATGGTGATCTCCTTAAAGCTGTGTCAGCTTGGCGAGCATCTGGTCGGAAGTGGAGACCACCTTCGAGTTCAGCTCGTAAGCGCGCTGCGTCTGGATCATCGTTACCAGTTCTTCGGCAACGTTGACATTGGATGTTTCAACGTAGCGATGGTTAAGCGTACCGGCACCGTTCGTCCCCGGTGTGCTGGGCGTTGGCGCACCGCTCGACGCGGTTTCCATAAACAGGTTTTCGCCCACGCTCTGCAAGCCGCCGACGTTAACAAAGGTGGCCAACTGTAGCGATCCGACTTGCACCGTGGCAGCGGTTCCTGGCTGCGTAACGGAAACCACGCCATCCTTACCGATCGTGACACTCAGCGCGTTGGCCGGAATCGTAATGGCGGGCTGTAGGGGGTAACCGTTCGAGGTGACGATCTGACCCTGGTTATCCTTCTGAAACGAGCCGTCGCGGGTATAAGCGGTGCTACCGTCGGGCAAAAGAATCTGTAGGAATCCCGCGCCATCGATGGCGACATCGAGATCGTTGCCGGTCTGCTGGAGGGCACCCTGGATGTGGATACGCGCCGTCGACACCGGGCGCACACCGGTACCGAGCTGTAAGCCCGATGGAATCTGCGTCGATTGTGACGACTGAGCACCCGGTTGACGCAGTGTCTGGTAAAGCAAATCCTCGAAGATGGGACGGGCGCGCTTGAAGCCGTTGGTGCTGACGTTGGCCAGGTTATTGGCAATCACGTCCATGCTCGTTTGTTGAGCGTCCAGGCCAGTGCGGGCAATCCAGAGAGAGCGGATCATTTTTTATTGGTTATCCGGTTAAGCATTCATCGAGAGGATCTGGCTCGCCTTGCTGGCATTGGCATCGGCCGTCTGCAACATCTTGATCTGCATTTCAAACTGGCGTGCCAGGCTGATCATGTTGACCATGGCATCAACCGGATTGACGTTGCTGCCTTCCAGCGTTTCCGTTGCCAGCCTCACCGTTTCGTCCACATCGGCAGGATTACCGCTCTTCA
>CAXNNH010000217.1:0-4050 GCA_964203325.1 Burkholderiales bacterium
TCCGGTGGTTTTCCTTGAACAGAACCGCCGCCATTTTGCCTACCGATCGGCCCACCTCCACTCCTCTCCTGCAAAACTCGTCTCCAGCCCCTCAATCAACTTCGCAAACCCTTGGGCTTATTATCAAGGGGAGAGCTACACCCAATCGACTGAACACATGCCCGAAGTTTACGCGAAACATCCGCCGGTGAACAGCCCGGTTTACAAGGGTTTACACTTAATTTATGCGGCCCGCTTCGGATGCCAGGTGCGCACCGGACGACGCCAGTCGATGCCTTCGAGGAGCATGGCCAGTGGCGCCGTGGTCAGGTGAACGGCGCCTTCAGTCGCTTGCGGCCAGATGAAGCGGCCGTGCTCCAGGCGCTTGGCAAACAAACAGAATCCGTCACCCTCCCACCCCAGCCGTTTGATCAGATCGCCGCGCCGGCCCCGGAAGACGAAAAGGTGGCCGCTGAAGGGATCAGCGCCGAGTTTCTCCTGGGCGATGGCGGCCAGCCCCTCGAATTCCCGGCGCATGTCGGTCATGCCGGCCGCCAGCCCGATGCGCGTTCCATTGGGTAAGGTGATCATCGCGGACGCAGCGGGGCCAGCACGGTGTGCAGGACGTCCAGATCGACACGACCCGTGAGTGAGACTCGGGCGGAGCCCCGTTCAATGTCGATCCGACCGGGCGTTGAATTATCCCCTGGCGACCGTGCCGGTTCATCGCGAACGACGGTGACGGGAATGAGGGAGGGCGTGCTCACCGTCACGGTGTTCAGTGCTCCGGAAAACTGTCGGCGCCATTTGTGCAGTGGGTTGGCGTTGATGCCATGCGCCATCGCTACGCCAGCGATTGATGCTCCAGGCTGCCGGCTTGCTTCGACTGCGCTTTTTTGAATTCGAGACTGTGGGTTCTTCGGGTTCTTCCAGAATTCATATCGTGTCCGCCTAAATTTAGCGGACATCCATATGTAACCGCCTAATTCAGACTCGCCGATCCTAAACCTTCATTCAAGACGGCGTTGGCCAGACGCTTACCTTTGATCTAGTGGCGTGTCTGCTAGAATTAGAGAATCAAGAAGAAGCACCTAGACCATTAAAAGCGTGTACCCAGATCAATAAGCAAACAATTAAAACCCAGTATCTAAAAGGCACCGGTCCGCTTACTACAGATTCAAACCGAACCGGTAGTGCTCTGCCTTTTCCCCCACCCATCCGCGTACTGTGGGCCAAGGCCGTAGGCGGTGCTTTTTTCCGGCTTGGCCGGGTTAGGATAAGAAATGACTTTTCCACGTCGCAGCGGCATCTTGTTGCACCCAACATCTTTGCCGGGGCCGCATGGCTCCGGTGATCTGGGTGCCGCTGCCTACCACTTCGTCGACTGGTTGAATGTGGCACGCCAATCGCTATGGCAAGTACTGCCGCTCGGCGGCATCGGCCCAGGCAATTCGCCGTATATGAGTCCCTCGGCCTTTGCCGGCAATGAGCTGTTAATCGATCTCGTTCAGTTGCGCGACGCCGGCTGGTTAACCGACGACGATATTGCCCCCGTCCCGGTCTTGCAGCGTGCACAGGTCGATTATCCAGCAGTACAAGCTTTTCGCATGGAGCGGCTGCGTTGCGCTGCCGCCTGTTTTTTCAATCGTCGAGACGATAGCGGACGCGGTAGCTTTAGCGCATTTTGTCGACGGGAGCAGGACTGGCTAGACGACTATGCGCTGTTTATGGCCTTGAGCGGCACCGATGCTCATGGCGCTCCCTGGCAGGACTGGCCGGCCCCCTTGGCACAAAGGGAAAAGAAAGCACTACATGCGGCTGCGGTGCAACAGGCCGACGAGATCGATTTCTGGAAATTTTGCCAGTGGCAGTTTTTTACTCAATGGGCGGCCCTGAAGAGCTATGCCAATACGCGAGGTGTAGCCATCATCGGCGACGTACCGATTTTTGTCGCAGCGCATAGCGCCGACGTGTGGGCGCATCAAGGCTTGTTCGATCTCGACCTCGACGGCTATCCACGCGTCGTCGCTGGCGTACCGCCCGATTATTTCAGTACGACCGGGCAACGCTGGGGCAATCCCTTGTATCTCTGGCCGGCGCATGAGGCGCAAGACTATCGCTGGTGGGCTGCGCGCATGCGGCAAACGCTGTCGACCTGCGATATCGTGCGTATCGATCATTTCCGTGGCTTCGATTCGTACTGGGAAATTCCGGGCGATGCTGAAACGGCAATCGACGGCTGCTGGCGCTCCGGGCCGGGGATAGCACTATTTATGGCGCTCGACCGAATACTCGGTGTCGCGCCGGGGAAACTGCCGGTCATCGCCGAAGACTTGGGCGACATCACCCCTGCTGTAACGGAAATGCGTAAAGCGATCGGCCTGCCTGGCATGCGTATCCTGCAGTTCGCCTTTGATGGAACACCCGATAATCACTACCTGCCACACAATTTTGAGGCCAACACCGTTGTCTACACCGGCACCCACGACAACGATACTACCTGCGGCTGGTGGGAAACGCTGGGCGCGCATCAGCGCGACGATGTTCGGCGCTACCTCGGCATTAGCAGCCAGGAAATCCAATGGGAACTGATGGAAATTCATTGGGATTTGATCCGCGCCGCGTCGGCTTCTGTGGCAGCGCAGTCCATTGTACCGATGCAGGACGTATTGGGCCTCGATTCGAGCCAACGCATGAACCGGCCTGGCGATGGAGAAGGTGCGTGGAGCTGGCGCTTTGTCTGGGAGCAGGTCAGGCCGTGGCATGCCGAACGGCTCGCCGAACTGACCCGTCTCTACGGACGCTGCGCCTAAAGTGGTGCCATTAGGCACTACGGGTGTAACCGGCGGTGGCGACTTGTAGCAACTTGTAAAAAGAGTCGGCCAAATACGCAGACGGCCGTTGTTCTCCTTGGGGCGCATACCGCAGCTCCAAGGAGAAATTCATGAAAACAAAACGGTTATTCTCGATAGTGCTGGTCATTGTCAGTCTGTCCGGCTGCGTAATTGCGCCACCGTTACATCGCCCCGTTCCATCTGGCGTCTACCTATCGACACCGCACTCCGTGGGTATCGGTGTAGCTCCGGCTCCCGGCAATTTCTGGATTGATGGGCGATGGTTACTGGACGGCGGCCGTCGCCATTGGCAGTCCGGTGATCGGGAGCATCGATCGCACGACAACGCAGGGCGTCCGTCGTGGTACGAAAGACGTGGGCGTCGCTGATTTCTGTTGCCGTTCGTTTACGTTTGCGGCTACCAGGCGTTGGGAAGCAAGCGCTGCTTTGACACAAATCACGCCTTTCCGGCGCGCCGCAATAGTTTGATCCGATCCACGCTTAAGCCCGTTTTGGTCGCGATAGTCTCGTCGTCCAAAACGTCCAGCAGGTTGCGCGCAATTTCTTCGCGCCCTTCCGCTCGTCCCTGCACCAAGCCCTGTTCCAGCCCTTGTTCCAGCCCTTGTTCCAGTCCTTTTTCGAGACCTTGTTCCATTCCTCGTTGCAAGCCTCTTTCCATCCCTTGCTTTTCAGCCAGAGCTAGGGAACCGCGCTGCAAAATAATAAAGTCGCGCCGCTTGAACTGAATCTCCAATTCCTCGGCACTCATGGCCGCTTCGTTGATCTGGCGGAAGGCTTCATTGATACAGGGGTCGCTGGCAAGATTCTCGGGAACATATTCTAGGCTCCCGGCGTTCTTGATGAAGTAAATCCATTTGTCTCGAATATCGACCAGGGCATCCAGTTCGAGGGTGAATTTCGGAAGTTCGACGAACATCAGCTCGACATCGTCGTTATAAGCGATAAAGCGATCCCGCTCCAGCAGCCGGAAGCGGCTGACCGGCTCCTGGTTTCCTTCAAACATGATGAAATCGGTAAATGTCAGGGCGATGACGGGGTTGAGCAGAGTGTAGTCATCGCCTTTTAGCAGTTGTGTGGCGTATTGCTTGGCCGCATTGTGCAAAATGCGCTTCTCAAAACCGGGCACATTGAGCACCTGCATTTCAATAATGACCTGTTTGCGATTAGCCAGGATGGCTTTGACGTCCACAAACGTGTCTTTCATACCTTTGAGCAT
>CAXNNH010000218.1:0-4042 GCA_964203325.1 Burkholderiales bacterium
CTGCGCTAACGCGCGTGAAATGGGAACCAGACAGCAAACGGGGGTTTCCGCATTTTCCCAAACGCGCAATAGTTCGACGATTGCTGGATTTTCGTAGGCAAAAAGTGAGACCACCAAGGTGTCGGGAGGGCAGGGTACAAAGCCAACTTGGTGCCAAAATTGTTTGTGTAGTTGTGGGCTAGTTTCGAATGCCTGCCGACGATTGAATAGATCGCTTTCGCGCAATAGGCCGCCGGTACAAGGTTTAAAGCCAGGGAAGAAAAAATACTTGGTCAGCGCCAAGCGTGGATGAGGGGAACTCAGCATGTGACAACCGGCAACCCAGTCTTCCGCACTCAAATATTCAAGATTGATCCATACCGGAGGTGGCTGGCAAAGTGCCATCGCCGCGATGAAGCTCTCTGGAATGTGGCAAGCAAAAGCTTCGATAACAACTTTTGCTGGCACTATTTCCGGGAAGTCGACAGACCAATGCCTGACAGCAATGCCCTCTATGGTTTGAATTGACTGTTGAGGATCGATCTGCGGGCAAAGGGCTTGAAACGATGGCAGATCGTCGACCCATAGACGGACGCTCAGCCCGTGTTCCGCAGCGAGCTGACGGGCTAGGCGCCAACAGACACCTATATCGCCGTAGTTGTCGACGACAGTACAGAAAATATCCCAATCAGGTGGTTTGACGACTAAAGGCATGGGAGGGGAGCATGGGCGTGATAACATCAAGTTCGCGATGTTAACTCACCCCGATGCTACCCCCACACTTAATCGCTTATCAATTCCTTAACCCAGACCTACTTCACTCCTAAGCTAGCGATCCGTCCCGCACGCCCAATGACAGAAACGTTCGACGCCAAATCTTTGCTTGCTACATTGACCGAACTTCCTGGCGTTTATCGAATGCTTGACGCTGTTGATACTGTTCTTTATGTCGGGAAGGCGAAAAATCTAAAAAAACGTGTTGCTTCGTATTTTCGGGAGAGACATCCGAGTCCGCGCATTGCGTTGATGGTGGCACAAATAGCCAAAGTTGAGACGACGGTGACGCGCTCCGAAGCAGAAGCGTTGCTGCTGGAAAATAACTTGATCAAGAGTTTGGCCCCGCGTTACAACATTCTCTTTCGCGACGACAAGTCCTACCCGTATATTGTTCTGAGCCACGACAAATCGCCGAAGTTAGGCTTTCATCGGGGGGCTACCGACCGGCGGGCCGATTATTTCGGGCCTTTTCCTTCGTCGCTGGCGGTGCGCGAGAGCGTGCATCTGTTACAGAAGATGTTTCACCTGCGGACTTGTGAAAACTCGGTATTTAGCAACCGTTCGCGCCCCTGCCTGCTTTATCAGATCAAGCGTTGTTCCGGCCCCTGCGTCGGTCTCATCGAACCCGAGGTTTACGCCCAGAACGTAAAGATGGCGTCAATGTTTTTGCAGGGACGCCAGCAAGAGGTTATCCAGCGGTTAACAGCCTTGATGGATGAGGCGGTAGAGCGGCTGGCTTTCGAGCAGGCCGCACTTTATCGCGATCAGATTCAGTCACTGCGGCAGGTACAGGATAAACAGCATGTCGAAAGCAATAAGGGTGAGGATGTCGATATCGTCGCCGCTGTGGAGGAAGGCGGCATGGTCTGCGTGAATATTGCCATGGTGCGCGGTGGTCGGCATCTCGGTGACAAACCACAGTTTCCGAGCAATGCTGCAGGTTCGTCGGTGACCGAGGTGCTGACCGCGTTTCTACTTCAGCACTATCTGGCGCATCCAATCCCGACCCGCATTTTTGTTAATGTCCCACTAGCCGACCCGGAGGTGGTAGACGCGCTGTCCGATCTGAGTGGTCGTTCGGTACAGGTTGTTGAACCCAGGCTTTCCATGTCGCGCATCTGGGTCGAAATGGCCGAACAAAATGGCAAACTGGCCATTATCGCCCGGCGCGGACAACAGTCCTTGCAGGGGCAACGACTAGCAGCATTACATGAAGTTCTGGGCCTTGAACGCAGCGATGATGCTAAAGAGGCGCGCATCGAGTGCTTTGATATTAGCCACACGCAAGGTGAGGCAACGGTTGCTGCATGCGTTATCTATCAGGGCAATGCTATGTGCAAATCTTTGTATCGTCGATTCAACATCAAGGATATTCAGCCGGGCGATGACTACGCTGCAATACGGCAGGCAGTGTTGCGCCGTTATGAGAAAGTAGCCACAGGAGAGGGTGTCGCACCGACGCTGATCTTGATTGACGGAGGCAAGGGACAGGTGAGTGTCGCTGCGTCGGCGCTTGAAGAGTTGGGCTTGTCGCATTTGCCGATGTTGGGTGTGGCCAAGGGCGAGGCGCGCAAGCCAGGTCTGGAAAGTCTGATTTTTGCGGATGGCCGCGAACCGTTACAATTGGCCCCGGAACATCCTGCCCTGCACTTAATTCAGGAAATTCGCGATGAGGCGCACCGCTTTGCCGTTTCCGGGCATCGCGCGCAACGGGGAAAGGTAAGACGAACTTCGCGCCTGGAAGATATTGGCGGTATAGGTCCGAAGCGGCGCAAAGCGCTGATCACCCATTTTGGTGGCTTGCAAGGCATCTCGGATGCGGGAGTTGACCAACTGACAGCAGTTCCGGGTATCAGCCGGGAGCTGGCCGAAAAAATTTACACAGCTTTGCATTAGGGCTTGTCGATGCCATTGAATATACCGATTCTCCTTACTTGGTTGCGCATCGTTTTGATTCCGCTGCTGATTGCCGTTTATTATGTGCCGGAATCCTGGTTCGGTGGCCTGGGGCGTAACCTGACAGCCACAATCATTTTTGTAGTGGCTGCTTTGACCGACTGGCTGGATGGTTATCTCGCTCGCCGTCTGAATCAGACCTCCGCATTTGGTGCATTTCTCGATCCGGTTGCCGATAAGCTAATGATTGCTGCTGCCCTCATCATGCTGGTTCAACTAGGCCGTCTTGATGCAATTATCGCCAGCATCATTATTGGTCGGGAAATAACGATTTCTGCCTTGCGTGAGTGGATGGCGCAGATCGGAGCGCACAAGAGCGTTGCTGTATCAATGATTGGCAAGATCAAGACTGCTGCGCAAATGGTGGCCATCCCCCTGTTGCTCTATCACGCTCCGATCAGGGGGGTCAATGTACAGCTTACGGGCATCTGGTTGAGTTATGTAGCAGCGGTGTTGACGCTGTGGTCTATGGTTTACTACATGCGCAAAGCCTGGCCTTTGATCGTTGAACAAGACAGGAAGCGCTGAAAGCTGCAAATAATGGGATAAAAGCGTTGACAGGGCAGACGAAATCTTTATAATGCGACTTCGTTTAGAGCGGGAGTAGCTCAGTTGGTAGAGCGATACCTTGCCAAGGTATAGGTCGAGAGTTCGAGACTCTTCTCCCGCTCCAGTTTTTAGAAAAAATATTGTTTGCAGTCCTATCGTGAGGTAGGCAGGGCGCGATAGCAAAGCGGTTATGCACCGGATTGCAAATCCGTGTAGGTCGGTTCGACTCCGGCTCGCGCCTCCAGTGGTTCTCCCTGTAAGATCAAAGACTTAGCTCGTTTTGTGGATATTTTTTGATCCGTAGCGGATTTAGAGAATGCCCATCATGAGACTAAGTACCAAACCCCGAAAACTTTGGCAGTTTTTTTGTCGCTGCCACCGATGCGGGACGCGATGATTAAATTTGGCAAACCCACTTCAGCGTTCCCGACCAACGCTGCGCCAAGGCTTCGGCCTGCTCCCCCTCCAGGGCTAACAGCAGAGAGCGGTAGGTGCCCGCATGCGAACCGCTCAGATGCTCGACCACCTCCACTGAAATATCGCGCGCTTTCGCCTCGCGCATAATTTGCCCAAGCGCCTTGGCAACGGCCAGCTCACATTCTGCCGGCCCTTGGGAGGAGGAGAGTTGCAGAAAAATCATGATGATTCCGCCTTGGCCGTTTTGTAGGTCAGCACCGGCCTTAAGCGGGCGATCAAGAGCATCAATCCCGAGTCAACCAGCGAGGCAATGACCTGATCGATCCGCTTATAGGCTTCCGGGGCTTCCTCGAACAGCAAATCC
>CAXNNH010000219.1:0-4019 GCA_964203325.1 Burkholderiales bacterium
AACCCCTCCACCGCAAGGACACTTGATCATGAGCACCTATGCTTCCTTCCAGGGCCGCGTCTTCCTCGGCAAGCGCGACGCCCTCGGCCATCCCTTTGAAGTGCGCTCGCCCGGCAACGTCGCCGAACTGAAGCTGTCGCTGAAGACGGACGTGCTGGAGCACTACGAAAGCCAGACCGGTCAGCGCACGCTTGATCACCGGATGGTCAAACAGAAGTCGGCGACGCTCAATCTGAGCATCGAAGAATTTACGAAGGAGAATCTGGCACTGGCGCTGTATGGCAATCACGTCACGGGCGTTCCCGGCACCGTGACGGATGAACCGCTGGGAGGAGTAACGCCGATGGTCGGCGACCGCTACTTCTTTGCGCATCCGAAGGTTTCCTCCCTGGTCGTGAAAGACAGCAGCGCGACCCCAGTCACCTTGGTCGCCGGGGTTGATTACACCGCCGATCCGGACTTTGGCGCGCTGCAGTTCCTACGTCTCGACGATGGGGGATCGCCCGCCACCCCTTACGTCGCGCCGTTCAAGGCGAGCTACGCCTATGGTGTGGCTACCGAGATCGGCATCTTTACGCAGCCACTGCCCGAGCGTTATTTGCGTCTCGAGGGGCTGAACACCGCGCAAGGGAACGCCAAGGTACTGGTCGAACTGTACCGCGTCGCCTTCGATCCCTTGAAGGAAATCTCCTTCATCTCGGACGACTACAACAAGTTCGAGATGGAAGGTTCTCTATTGGCGGACGCCACGAAACCCTTCGATGCGGTGCTCGGCCAATTCGGCCGCATCGTCCAACTCTGAGGCCCACGATGAACGATCTGGAAAAGTTGATTCCCTCCTCCGTCGACCTGACCCTCGCCGGCGAGCCACTGACCCTCAAACCGCTCAAGGTCGGCCAGATGCCGGCATTCCTGCGGGCGATTGCCCCGGTGATGCCGACGCTGACGAAAGCGCAAATCGACTGGCTGTTGGTCTTCGGCGAACACGGCGACGATCTCCTGTCGGCCATCGCCATTGCCGTCGGCAAGTCTCGGGCGTGGGTCGATGATCTGGCGGCCGACGAAGCGATCCTGCTCGCCGCCAAGGTCATTGAGGTCAATGCGGATTTTTTTACCCGGACGGTGCTGCCGAAACTCGACGCCCTGTTCGTCCAGGCGCAGCTACTCGCACCGGTGCACATGCCAGCGTCTGGTTCGATGCCGTCCAGCGGTTGATCGGCCACGGCCACCGCCTGCCGGACATCTTCGACTACACGCTGGCGCAGGTGCAGGGCTTTCTGCGTGCCACCGGCCGGCAAGAAGCCGCCTCGGATGCGCGCCTGCTGTCCTTGATCGCCCTCGGCACACGCGGCGACGCCCGTAACGTCGAGCAGGCCATGGACAAACTGACGGATCGTTCTTCTCTCTCATGAAAATCGCCATCCGCATCGATAGCGCCGCCGCGCAAGCCCAACTGCGCCGCTGGGGGGGCGAATTCCGCGCCCAGGCGAAGAAGGCGGTGGAACGGGCCATCGCGACAGAAGCCGCCGAAATTAAGGAAGAAGTCCGCAATCAGGTCGCCGGGCAGATGAAGGTCGTCAAAAAATCCTTCCTCAAAGGCTTCACGGCCAAGGTACTGGCCAAGGATCCGAACCGGCTGCCGGCGCTGTATGTCGGTTCCCGTATCCCGTGGTCGGGCATGCACGAAAGCGGTGGCTCGATTACCGGGCGGATGTTGATTCCCTTGCACGGGCGCGTCGGCCGAAAACGTTTCAAAGCGCAGATCGCCGAGTTGATGCGTGGCGGCAATGCCTACTTCGTCAAGAACGCCAAGGGCAACATCGTACTGATGGCCGAGAACCTGAAGGAGCACGACAAACCACTGGCCGGTTTCAAACGTCGGCATCGTAAGGCCGAAGGGCTGAAACGCCTCAAGCGCGGTGCGGACATTCCGATTGCGGTGCTGGTGCCGCGTGTCGTTCTTAAGAAGCGGCTGGATATCGCACGATTGGTGGCGGGAAGGATTCCCAGGCTGGCAGCGCAGATCGAGCAGCACTTGCGGGCCTTGGGCTAAGGAGCGCCAGGCCCGCTTGGGTGGATACTACGGGTTTCAAAAATCCTCGAAACGCTCGCCAGCCGTTTCGTAGACTTCACCGCGCTCCCGTTTGCCGACCGTGAGGACGACGATTACCACCTGGTTGTCGTCGACGCGATAGACCAGTCGATATCCCAGGTCGCGCAGCTTGATTTTGTAGCAGTCGGGCATGCCGGAGAGCGCCGCCTTGGGAATACGCGGTTCGTCGAGGCGTCGTTTGAGGACTTTGATAAATTGAAGCTGGACGCTGCCGTCGAGCTTGTCCCACTCCTTACGCGCTGCGTGCAGAAACTTGAGCTGAAACTTTGGCATGCGCCGCGCTTTCGAGTTCATCCAGGGTGACGTCTTCGGCGTCGTCCAGATCGTGGAGACGGTCCTTGACGATTTTGGCGAGCGCCAGATCGTCGAGCATCGCCATCATCGCTTCATAGCGACGAACCGGTACCAGGTAAGCCGTCGGGCGGTTGTGATGCAGGATCACCACCGGTGCATTTCCGGCATTACGAATCACGGCCGAGGGGTTCTTCTTGAGCTCGGTAATGCCGACCGAGGCGTCGGCGTGTAGGGCATCCATCAGTCACTCCTTCTTTGTCCAACCCGGAAGGTTTGATCAGTCTGACCACAATATAGCACTCTTTACAGATCACATTCGATGCCCAGTCACCGTATCAACCTCCTCGTTGCCTTCGAAGGTGCCGACGAAGGGCTGACACGCGCCATCACTTCAGCGGAGCGTAGTCTCGGACAACTCTTGACCACGGCCATGACGGCTGGCGCGTAGGCTACGGCCGGCATTGATGAAGTCGACGCCGGTATGTCGACCTTAGGCGACTAGGTCGCCACCGCAACGACACAACTGCTCGCCTTTCTATCGATCAACTGGGCGGCGGGTAAAGTGTAGGAAATTGTGCAGATCCCCGACGCCTGGAACATGATGTCGGCGCGTCTCAAACTCGCCACGGCCGGTCAGCGCGAATTTGCCGCCGCCCAGACCGCCCTCTTCGATATCGCCCAGCGCATGGGTGTTCCCTTGCAGGAGACGGCGATCCTGTATGGCAAGCTGCAGCAGGCGGTGCGTAGGCTGGGCGGCGAGCAGAAGGACGCACTGTCGATCACCGAAAGCATCCTCGCAGGCACTTCGCCTGTCGGGTGCCTCGGCGATGGAAGAGCAGTCGTCCTTGCTACAATTCGGACAGGCGCTGGCCTCCGGCGTCTTACGCGGCGTGGAATTCAACTCGGTGGTCGAGAACAGCCCGCGTTTTGCACTCGCCTTGGCCGATGGTCTCAATGTCCCGATTGGCCGGCTACGCAAACTCGCCGAAGAAGGTCGGTTGACCGCTGATGTGGTGGTCAATGCCCTGATGTCGCAGAAGGACAAACTGGCCGCCAAGTACGCCCATCTCCCATAAACGGTCACCCAATCCTTCGAACGCGTCAAGAACGCTTTCGGGCAGTGGATCAACAAGGTCGACGAGGCGACGGGACTCACCAAGAAACTAGGGTGCGTTTAAACAAACGACACCAAATTTGCATAGAATTTCGGGAGCCGTCCAGGTCACAGGGAGAGTTTTGAACGAGCGTCCCTTGCCCGCATGATGGTTTGCCGCGTCGTCTTGAATTCACGCGCGATCTGAGCAATGCTGACGCCGGCATCCAGTAGATTCAAGACCGTTGCGCGCTCTTCCGCGTTGAGGGTGGGCGGCCTTCCAAACTTTTTCCCTGCTGCCTTAGCCCGAATAATTCCTGACTGGGTTCGTTCAATCAGCAAATCTCGCTCGAATTCGGCCATAGCCGCGATCACCTGCATAGTCATTTTTCCGGCAGGGCTGGTGAGGTCAACACCCCCCAGTGCAAGGCAATGCACGCGCACGCCTGATTTCGCGAGTTGCTCACACTCGCCCGAACATCCATCGCATTACGCCCCAGTCGATCAAGTTTGGTAACG
>CAXNNH010000220.1:0-4012 GCA_964203325.1 Burkholderiales bacterium
GTAGTTTAATGAAACGCTTCATATGCTAAAATATTTGATGAGTTTTCAAAGTATTTTTTTTCCCGAGAACTTCTTGAGTCGGCTCGCCTCAAGCCGCATTTTTCACGCATGACCGCATCCTTAACTGCCCGACAGTTGTGACTTTTCTGCTGTTCGGGCTGCAAAGCGCCGTCTCCAGTCGGTTTCTTTGCCCATCTGGGGAACCGCGCCGATTCGCTGCGCGTTGTTTCGGCACAGGCTTTTGGTAAAGCGCTCGTCAAGATCAGCGCCCCGGCGTTTGCTCAGATCAACCATCGTTTGATTTCGCTGGTCGGGCAGCACCTGGCGATTCCGCAGTGGCGTGGCTTGCGTGTGGTCGCCGCCGATGGCAGCAAGGTGCGCTTGACGCTGATGAAGAAGGGCGTGCGTTCGGTAGTCGATGGGATGGCCTTCGGTCTGTCGCTGCCAAGGATCGAGCTGTTTCTGGACTTTGTGCTGCATGAACCGTTGTGCGATGAGCGCCAGAGGCTGTTTGAGGTGATCGACGAAGGTGTGTTGCGCTCGAACGATTTGCTGGTACTTGACCGGGGCTTTCCTGGCATGCGGCTCGTCAGGACTTGGGTGCAAAGGCGATCTGTGAGAGTCTAAATCAACGTCTCCCTAGTAGTTAATCATGTTGAAAAGCAAGGATAAAGTCTCACCACCCAGTCACCAAGGACAGAAATTATCATTAAGAAAACATGGCTTTAACTTGGTGACTGGGTGGTTCGTATTTTCTAGTTGACTGACTACTAGCGTCTAGCAGGTTACTGACTGATTAGGCGCACGCCTTCGAGCGCAAGACGCACCATGCCGCCGATGGCGAGTGCGGTCGCCACCGATAGCGCGACCGAGAACAGGGCTTCTCGTCGCCCTATCGTTTTCAGCATCACGGCGAATGTCGATACGCAGGGAACGTAAAAGGTGAGAAAAACCAGGAAGGTGGCAATTTGCACTTCATTAAGTAGCGGGACAATTTCCGAAGTGCCGAGCGCCTGGTAAATCATCAGCAGCGACAATTCCTTGCGCAGTACGCCAAACAGAATTGGCACCCCGAGAACGATCGGCAGACCCAGCCACCAGGTCGTTACCGGCAGCAGCAGGAAGTTAATCGTATCGTCGGCACCCATGTGGTTCAGTAGCGCCAGGACGACGCTACCAGCGACCAGTAGCGGGGTGACGATGGTCAGAATATCGCTGGTGCGTTCCCAGGTCTTGGCCAGCATCGCCGGCCCCGTCGGCCAAGCATAGGGAGGTATCTCCTGAATCAGGCCGGGTGCCGTTTCTGTGTAGCGCCGGGCCAGCAAACGCCCGAGTAGCGCAAGCACCAGTAGCGTCAGTACGAAAATGGCGAATACGCCGAAACCGCCCAGATACTTACCGCCCATAGCCAGAATGATCGCCGAACGGGCTGAGCAAGGCACAAAGCTAACAAGCAGCGAAGCGACTACGCGATCACGTCCGCTGGTCGTGCTGGCCACCGCTGAGATGGCTGGCACGTTGCAGCCAAGCCCAATCAGGAAGGGTACGGCGACGCCGCCGTGCAGGCCAATGCGGTGAAAACCGCGATCAACGACGAAGGCGACCCGATGCATGATGCCGGATTCTTCGAGCGCGACCAGCAGCAGAACGAGCGGCAACATGTAAGGCACGACGATGCCGACCAGGCCGATCAGGCCATCCGCTACCGCGCGTCCGACGACGCCAACGGTGGAATCAGGTTGCCACTGCTGTGCCCAGTCAACCAGACGCGCCGATGTCCAGGCATCCAACGTCGTGCTGACTTCGAAGACGACGAACAGTACCAGCGCAAAAACGGACAGGCTGCCGATCAGGCCCCAACGTGGATGTAAAAAGAGGCCATCGAGCCAGCGTTTCCAGCGTTCCGTGTCGGCTGCTCCACCAAATTGCGTAACACCCTCGAACAGGGTTGCGGCGCGATGATGGCGGTCGGCGTGTAATTCATCCGACAATGAACGCGGTAATTGGCGCTCGGCGGCGGCGCGCGCGAGGCCGACTTCGGCCAGCATTTCCGGGAAATGGCAGCTCAGTTCTTGCAAGAAATAGTCGTTGTTCTCCGCCAATTGCATAAGCAGAAGCGGGCGCGGCACGCGAAAGGCCGCTTCGAGGTCGGGCCGGGCCAACAAGGCGTTGAGCGTTTTGAGGCTATCGCAGATGTGCGGGCTGGGTTTTTGCGGCAGCGGGCAGACTTTCTCGCGCGCCATATGCAGGGCGCTGGCAAAAAGGTCCACAACACCGATGCCCATGTGCGCCACGGTGGCTACGACGGGGACGCCCAACTGTTCCGACAGTGCTCGGGCGTTGATATACAACCCCTTGTCGCGCGCTTCATCGACCCGGTTGAGGGCAATGACTAGCGGCTTACCGAGTAGGCTGAGTTCGAGAGTTAACTCCAGATCGCGTTCAAGCGCCGTGGCATCGACCACCTGGATCAGGACATCGGGCGGCGGAAAAATCGTTACTGGCTGTTCGGCTTCATGTGCGGCAATCGCTGGCCAGCGGTCGCCCCACAGCAAATATTTGAGAATAGTTTGATCCGCCTCGCTGAGACGGTGCAACGAATCGACGGAGGGCAGATCAACGAGCGAGATCTGGTCAAAACCAATCTCAACCAGACACTCCTCGTAGTTCTGTCCTTCGCGTAGCAACTTCTCGTGCTTGGGTGAAGCACTCGATGCCGCATGAAACAAAGTACTCTTACCGGTGCGCGGGTGTCCTACCAAAGCCACACGCGGTCGCTTATCGCCGCGCAACAGTGGTTCACGAAACGCGATGGTAGCAACCGCCGGTTGAGAATTTATCCTCACCATACGAGTGCAGGAGTACAGGTCTCGGGGCGAATAATGGTGCTCAGTGAAAAAGCGCGATCAGTCGTCGTGATCGAAATCGTCGTCGTGCATGTGGCCGTGTTCGATTTCTTCGGCACTTGCCGGACGAACGTCCGTGACGGTACAGGTGAACACCAGTGCCATGCCAGCCAGCGGGTGATTGCCGTCCATCACGACTTTGTCGTTGGCGATTTCTGTGACGCGATAGATGAGGATGTCCTCGTCGTCGGCTCCGTCCGGCACGCCTTCGAACTGCATGCCAACCTCCAGCTCCTTGGGAAAGCCGCTGCGCGGTTCGACCTGGATCAGCTCGGCATCGTACTCGCCAAAAGCATCGTCCGGCTGCATTTTGATGACCGCCGATTCGCCAACTTTTTTGCCCTGCATTGCTTCTTCGATCATCGGGAAGATGTCGTCGTAACCGCCGTGCAGGTAGACCAGCGGTTCTGCGCCGGCATCGACCAGTTCCCCATCGGGATCGGTCACGTTGTAATCAAGGGTAACAACCGTGTTTTTGCCAACTTGCATGTTCATGAATTAAGTTCCTTAACCGCGCGCAGCATATCGAGCGCATGGCCTTTGGCGTTGACCCCGTAGAGTGCGAGGCGAACAACGCCGTGTTTGTCAATAACGAAAGTCGAGCGCACGATGCCGTGTTTCTTCACACCGTCGATCTCTTTCGTCTGCCACACACCGTACTGCTTGCACGCAGCTCCTTCGGCATCCGACAGGAGACGGACGGAAATACCGTGCTTGTCCCTGAATTCTGCATGCTTAATGCACTCGTCACGGCTAATACCAAAAATTGTACAGCCGTGACGCGCAAACTCATCCTCATGGTCGGAAAAGTCGGTCGCTTCGAGCGTACAGCCCGGTGTGTCGTCCTTGGGATAAAAAAAGAGGATGACATGCGTCTTGCCATGAAACTGCGCGATATCGATCTGTTCCATATCCGCATCAGGGAGGACGAATGTCGGTGCTAACTGCCCCTCTTTTAGCATACTACCTCCTCAAAGACCAGAGCCGACCCGCCAGAACGAGTAGGTTGCGCGGATTCTATCGGAGCTTCTGGCCCCTGACTACAAAAATGCGCAGCCAGTGCTAGGATACAACAACCGCCAAGTCAGGGAAGTTATCCGCTTCAG
>CAXNNH010000221.1:0-4005 GCA_964203325.1 Burkholderiales bacterium
AGCCAAGAGCTATTTCAAGACCGTTGGCGAATGCCGAACACTTGAGCTTTCCTGAACATGTTTCGTCGAAATAGCCGTTGCTTACCCTTGTCGTTCGAAGGCCAGTTTCACGCCGAGGGCGACGAGGATGCTGCCGCTGGTGCGATAGATCCAGGCGAGAACGCCGGGACGCGCACGCAACCAAGCCGACAGCAAACCGGCGAAAAATCCCACCGGTCCTTTGACGGCAAAGGTCAGGGCCGCAAACAGCAAGCCGAGAACGAAGACCGCCCCGGTAGGATGCGCCGCGCTCGGTAGAACGAACTGCGGCAGGAATGCAAAGTAGAAGACGGCGATCTTGGGGTTGGAGACATTGGACAAGGCCCCATCCAGGAAGAGGCGCATGAGCGAGCGGCGCGCCGAGAACTGCGGCTGCAACGCGCTGGCCTGGGTGCGCAGCAAGCCGACTCCGAGATAGATCAGGTAGGCGGCACCGGCCAGTTTAAGCGCCATGAACAACCACTCCGACGTGCGCAAAAGGACGCCAAGGCCCAGTGTGGCCAGGAGGGTGTGGCCCACCAGGCCCACGCTGACGCCGGCGGCAGTGGCCACGCCGGCAGCCGCGCCCTGGGCGATTGAGCGCGACATAACGAGCAGCATGTCTTGCCCCGGTGTGACGATCAGCAGCAGCGAGGCGACGACGAACAGTAACCAGGAGACTTCAAACATTTGGAATTTCCAGCAGACGGTAAGAGACGGTAAGAGACGGTAAGCGAAGGAGTCAAAGTGTGCGCCACTGGCGGCGCATCCCACTTTGGCAAGATTCTGATTTACATCAAAAACAACTTGGGGTGCGGCAATATGCCACATTCCCGAACGCTTCGGCACTCCCTAAAATCCGCGCCAGCAAGAATTTTCAAAGAATTTTTATAAAGGGGGTGTCACATGAAATTTGCCAAAAAGCCGATCGCCATTGCGGTCGCCCTGGCCTTACCTGCGCTGTGGCAAGCGGCTAGCGCACAATCCAATCCAGCACCAGGGATGGCAGCAGCACCGGCAGCGGTGATGACCGAGGTCGTTATCCAGTCGTCGAAAATTCAAGCCATCGAGCCAAATAACAACCGCCTCAACGCCGTCAACCTGGTCCCCATGCGCGCCTCCACCAGCGATACGGCAACGCTGCTGCGCGATATTCCCGGCCTTAGCTTTTACGGTGCCGGTGGCGTCTCCAGTCTGCCGGCAATCCACGGCCTGGCCGACGACCGCATTCGGATCAAGGTTGACGGCATGGATCTGATTTCCGCCTGCGGCAACCACATGAATCCGCCGCTTTCCTACATCGACCCGAGCCACGTCGGCAGCGTTAAGGTCTTTGCCGGCATCACGCCGGTCAGCGCCGGTGGCGACAGCATCGCCGGCACGATACTGGTCGATTCGCCGGCCCCCGAATTCGCCAAGGCCGGACAAGGTACTTTGCTCAAGGGCGAGGTTGGCGCGCTCTATCGCAGCAACGGTAACGCGCGCGGCGGACACTTGTCGGCAACCATTGCCAACGAAAAATTGAGCCTGACCTACAGCGGCTCGACTATCGAATCCGACAACATCAAGGCCGGCGGCGACTTCAAGCCGGCGGGGCCGGCCTATGTCGCCAGCCCGCCCGGTGGCCCCTCGATGTACACGTCCAGCAAGCGCCTGAGTGGCGATGAAATAGGGTCGTCGATGTTCAAATCGACCAATCAGTCACTCGGCCTGGCCTTGCGCCATGAAGAACATTTACTCGAATTAAAGCTGGCTCTCCAGGATATTCCTTACCAAGGTTACCCGAACCAGCGCATGGACATGACCGGCAACGATAGCGAGCAGGTCAACCTGCGCTACACGGGCCAATACAACTGGGGCACCCTGCAAGCGCGCGCTTACAACGAGCATACGCGGCACAAGATGAATTTCCTCGAAGACAAGGCTTTCTGGTACCGGGGCAACGCGCCCGGCATGCCGATGGATACCGAAGGAAAGAATACCGGCGCCGTGCTCAAGGCTGACCTTTTGCTGTCCGCGCGCGACACGCTCAAGGTTGGCGGTGAATACCAGCGTTATCGTTTCAGCGACTGGTGGGATGCGTCCGGTACGGGCGGCATGTCGCCAAACCGCTTCGATAGCATCAACAATGGCCAGCGAGATCGTTACGCGGCCTTCGCCGAATGGGAGGCGCTCTGGAATCCGCAATGGCTGACTCAGTTCGGGGTACGCCACGAAACGGTGAAGATGAATACCGGTGCGGTGCAGGGCTATAACGCGGGCTATAACGGCGACGCCAACGCCTTCAATAGCAAGGATCGCAGCCGCAGCGACAACAACTGGGATCTGAGCGCACTAGCCCGCTACACGCCGGCCAACACGCAAACCCTGGAGTTTGGCTACGCCCAAAAAACCCGCTCGCCCAACCTCTACGAACGCTTTGCCTGGTCAAGCGGTGGCATGGCCATGAACATGATCAACATGGCCGGCGATGGTAACGGCTATGTTGGCAACCTCGATCTGAAGCCGGAAGTCGCCCATACGCTAAGCGCCACGGCCGACTGGCATGATGCCGAACAGCAAAGCTGGGGGCTGAAAGTGACGCCTTTCTACACCTATGTCCAGGATTACATCAATGCCCGACGCTGCGGCGCCAGCGACAGCCTGATGACCGGTAGTCCCTGCGCGGTCGCCAATCTCAGCGGCGCCAACAAATTCGTCTTCCTGAAATTTGCCAACCAGGACGCACGCCTTTACGGCCTGGATGTCTCCGGCTTTGTACCGCTCGCCAAAAATACTGGCTTCGGCAGCTTCTCAGCGAGTGGGATGTTGAATCTCGTGCGCGGAAAAACCGCCAGCGGCAGCGACGACAACCTCTACAACATCATGCCCTTGAACGCCAAACTAGCCGTCGTGCAAAAACTGGGGAGTTGGACCAATACCGTCGAGGCGCACTTCGTCGCGGCCAAGAGCGACGTTGCGCAAGAGCGCAACGAGCTAAAAACCGCAGGCTATGGTTTGCTCAATCTACGCAGCAGCTATGCCTGGAAACAGGCGCGCCTGGATGTGGGGATCGACAACCTCTTCAACAAGCTCTACGCCAGCCCGCTGGGCGGTGCCTATGTCGGACAAGGCATTACCATGCCGCCGATGGGTGGCGCGCCCTACGGATTCGCCGTTCCCGGCGTCGGACGTTCGATCTATGCCGGTTTAACGCTGAAGTTTTAGGTGCCCCGCAGCCGCTCGACGGAAAACGGTTACACGCAATAAATTCTTTGACATCTTTCCTCGTTGCGATTCGGAACCTTCCTCGTTCCGAATTTCAAATTCAACCCGCCACTTGGCGGGTTTTTTTCATGGCCAATTTGCACTCCAAAACTGCAGGATCCCGACGCCAGCAGCGAAACCGACGCCGACAACGCTGAACGCGGTACACTGCGCGGTTTCAAGGCACTCGACAGGTGTCGGTGATCCTTGGAGTATCGCTACCGCTGCAGGTACTTTATTCTCAGGAATAACCGGTTTGAGCAAACTTCTATCCAACGACCCAACCCAGCAAAAGAACGCTATGCCTACCGCACTTAAGCCGACCCTATCAGGATACCTCCAGCGCTCCGCCGCCAGCCAACATCGCGTGAACCTGTCATGCCTCGCCGCACTGTTGCTGTCTGGCGCACTGGCCTTGAGCGGATGCACGGGATTGCCCGATTCGCGCGCCGAAGCCTCGCCTGCCCCCGCCTTGAGGGTGCAAAATCAGGCATCAAGCCCACTCACCGCATCAATTACACCGATCTCTCCGCTACTGACAGCCGACGTGAAGGCGCCTGAACCGCCCATCGACCTGGATAGCCTGCCCGAGCTGTGGGCACGCTTGCGCGCCGGGTTCGCCTTGCCGGAACTCGGCACACCGGATGTCGAGCGCTTTGCCGAACGCTTCGCCGCGACGAACTGGCTGGAAAAGCTAGGGCCACGCGCGCGCCTCTATTTGTATCTGCTCGTCACCGAGGC
>CAXNNH010000222.1:0-4002 GCA_964203325.1 Burkholderiales bacterium
ACTGTTTGCCCACCGTTGGGCATCGACAGATAATGACTGACGATAGGGCCGAGCGTATAGCCCATAAAACCGGTCAGGCCAAAGACAGCCAACAGCCCCCAGCCGCTATCGCGCAGTTTGGTAGTGAGAAAGAGCAGGCCGAAATAACCGACCAAGGTAACGATGATGCCCGGATGCGGCAGACGCAGCGCAATGGCCGCACCGGCGACCGCTGCACTGAAGAGCAGCGTCATGGCCAGCAGCGCATAGGTGTTGCGCAGCACCTTGTGCGTAGAGAGCAGAGATGGTGCACTACCGACCTGCTGACCGGTCAGGACGAATGGATCGGAACGTGGGTTCAGTGGGTTCATTGTGCAGCTCCTTGAAAAGGGGAGCGCTCAATTTACGGCAAGTCTTCTCTAAGGTATATTCGTATTAATATTAGAGACGCTTCGTATTTTCCGAATCAATTGCCAGCATTAATGCATTTAACGCCTATTGCGAACCCCGCAATTACGGGGTGCAGGTTGGTCCGTGCCAAAAACAGGAAAATGTTGCTGGTCGTTCGATGGCGCCTGCCGCCTCAAGCGGAATTCGGCAGACGACTAGCGCCCACGACTCTTCCAGGTAACACGGCAAGTTACCCGCAAGTATTCGAGGGCACGCTTCATGTGCGTATCTGGCCGATTGGGGTCTTGATCGGGAAGTTGCTCTTCCGCTTCGCGCTTATAGTCTTCCTCCCATTCTCTCAGTAGCCCCTCGCGTATTGCTTCAGGCGCATGCTGAGTAAGAAAATTGATTACGGCCTGCGAGTTGAAACCAGAAGTTCGAAAAATATGGATGACTTCTTTGGCTTCGCGCAGCAGCATGGTGGCTTTTGGCGGAAGGCCGGTAGCGACGAAGAAAAAAACTGTAGCGACCACGGCAGGGTCATCCGCTTCGCCAGCGGTGACGCGATCCCATTCTTTAGCCACCAGGCGCTCGTATTCTCGATTGTCTTCGTCTAGGCTCACTCTCGCAAAATAACGGTGCGTGATCGTATTTCCATCGAGCAGTTTGTCTGCGGTGTTGCCTAATTTACGCAACTCTGGCAGTGCTTCTTTAATGAAGCTTTCCATAGAGCGCCGTGCAAGACTTTGAAATTCCGTTGGTGCATCCTTGAGGAAGGCATTCATCCGCTCTTGGTTAAGCGTCGCTTTTGCCTGTTTGGCGGCGTTGAGCAAACGGACAAATGCGCTTCGTGTAGGAAGCCGCAAATCGGCTTTATCGACAAAAATTACCAGCATGGCACTGCGGATTATTTGATCAGCATCATCGCGCGTATCGAATTCGGTGCGCGCAACCCCCATCTTTTTCGCTAGCCAGAACGAAAAATTTATCAAGTTCTGATACTCCTGACGCAGCGCCAGCTCGGAGTGGTATTCGGCTAGTGAGATGGCATCTTCTGCCGTTTTCTCATCGAGAAAGGCGCGTTGGTCATCGGGCGAAACCGGGCTACCGGCCATCACCGTACAGTCCGGCATGGCGTGCAGTCGTTTGAGCATGTCGGAACCGCCTTTGGAGTGTGACAGAAAGGTTTTGTCCCGCAGAGATGCCGCCGCGATCTGCAGGTCGCCCCCCGAGCTATCTTCCAGGTAGAGACTGATCAGATTCAGCATGCGATGCAATGCCAGGTCGAGTTCCGGGCGCAAATGCGCGGTGCCAAAATAGTTGGCGATCTGTACAATTCCCTTTGAGAAATCTTCCTGAATCAGAGTCAGCCGCTCAGGTGAAAGAGTTCCCTGCGCAACGCCGTAACGCAGCACTTTATCGAAGAATAGCCGACTGTCGAAGGTCGCAAGTGCGCTAGATACTTTTGCCATGCGTTCAGATCCTTAAATAGCCGACTCTTCCTCGTCGCCTGATTCTTCGCCGAACTTTGCTTGTGCTGGAACCGGAAAATCATCCTCTGCTGCCAGGATTTTTTGTGCCCGGTCACGCAACGTGATCATCATTTCTTCGAAAGCATCCGGCAGTTCATAGCGCAAAACCCATGCGGTCTCCATCCAGTCGCCATCGGCGATTTCCGAACGGGAAAGCTGCGGTCGCGAATTTTCAATCGAGTTGCCAAAACTTAACCCGTGGTCGATTTCCTCGATTTTTTCCATGAGCCAAGTATTGTGGGTCTTGGCCACAGAGTCAGGATCGAATTGCGGAGTGAAGCTACCGGTGGTGGCAAAACTGAAGACCTCATCGCTGCGGTCGAAAAAATAGTCGGCCAGTGTTTCACTACCGCCCTCAATATCGGAAATGGCTTCCAGGTATTCACCAACGCTGGTCAATTCACGGTGCATCACAGCGTTCATCATGGCGCGCAATCGTTCCCCCGTCCGGTCGCCGTATTTCTTTTCGAGGACGATGGCGCGGGCAAACTGCTCGGGCGTCACCACCATGTTCACCACCGACTCCCGGGAGGAGTCGAACTCGCGCATCACCGCGAGCAGATCCTTGGGTTGCATGTCGTCAAGAACGCTCACCAGCGCTTGATCGCCTTCCTGATCGGCAATGGCGACCAGCGCCTTCTCGGCGCCGGCGATGTCGCCGGCAAGAATCAATTGTGAGGATTTCAAAACAACGGGGTGCATGCGATGTCCTTCCTTGCAAATTATTGCGTTGAGCGATCCAGGGGATCGAATCCCTGCTCGGTGAGCCAATCGGCACCAGCCTCACCTAAGTCGTCATCTTCGTCATCTTCAGTTTCCTCTATTGAATTTCTATCGATCTTTTGTTCAGGCACCGACGCAGAAGATGTATCCCTAGTGCGCAGAAATTCAAGTGCGGCAGTTGCGACCAGGAAGGTATCGCCGCCTTGCTCTTTCAGCGAAGAAACAATCAGCGGTGCCGCCCAATCGGCTATCGAGAGCTTTCCTTTTAGTTCATTCCAGGCAAGGAAGTCAGAACGACCAGGTTCGCTCTGTACAATCTGCTGCATAACCTCAGCCGAAGAAAATCCAAAGGCAGCGTAAAAAGCGACCGCTACCATTTCTGGACTAAATTCAATCATCGGTAGAATGGCCTCGAATTCCTGCCGCTTGTCGTTTAAACGTTTTTGTAGAGCAGACTTGCCTGCGGAATCTGTCAACAAGTCATCGATCTCATCAGCGTAGTTTCTGGCGAGATCTGAAAAATAACGAGATTTTTTCACTGCAACACTTTCTGAAGGTATTTAGCTGCAATATCCCGCGCGACAGACAAAGGGTCTTCGATAAGGCTGCGTTGCCGGTAGTCATCATAGGCTTTCCGACGCGGCACGTCAGAAAGCACCTCATATGCTTCTTGTATTTCACGGAAACGAGAAGCGGCATCCGGAGAAGCGTTTTTATCGGGGTGAAACTGAGCTGCCTTTTTCCGATAAGCCGCCTTGATTACATCTGCAGTAGCGTCGGGCGAGATACCTAGTTTTGAATAGTTGTCCTGCATTTAAATTATTTCTGTTTCCAATTGACTGCCTAATAGTCTATCTCAGGTTAATCCGGTGGTGTGGCCACCGCGCCGATAGGTATAGGCTGATTCTGCGCACAGAGAGCGTTGGCCATCCCTTCTCTCTTTCCTATCGATGATCGACCGCTTATATTTCAAGCTTGGTACAGACTGAGCTTTCCCCGGAAACGAGCTTACCAAGGGTGCCTGCGCCATAGCCGACTACCCAGTGCGCGATTACCAAGCCTGACATCGTCACATAGATTCGTCACGGTGGCGTTGATGTTCTTGGCGAAGGAGCGCTTTGCCTTGCGCGATACCGCCGACTTCCTCTCTGGCAACGACCTGATCGATATCCTGCGCTACAAGTTGCCCAGCAAGACCGAGACCGACGATGATCTCTTTGTTATGACCGAGGCTAGGCATCGGCGAAAACGAACCACCATGGCTCATGGCAGAAGATCCGTATGGATAAATGATCGCCAATGGGGAGGGCTTACGCGTTGTCCATTTTTTCGTGGACAGTGCGGCTCATAAGATCGCAAACTAGCGCAGATTATTTAT
>CAXNNH010000223.1:0-3997 GCA_964203325.1 Burkholderiales bacterium
GAGAGTTCGAGTGCCAGCTTGATCCTTTGTGCCTCACCGCCGGAAAGCGTGGTGGCCGACTGGCCGAGCGTGATGTAAGAAAGACCGACGTCGACCAGCGTCTGTAATTTGCGCGCGATGACCGGTAAAGCGTCGAAAAACTCTCTGGCCTGTTCGACCGTCATCAGCAGAATCTCATGGATATTCTTGCCTTTGTAATGCACTTCCAGAGTTTCCCGGTTGTAGCGTTTGCTGTGACAGACATCGCAGGGGACGTAGATATCTGGAAGAAAATGCATCTCGACCTTGAGCATGCCGTCGCCTTGGCAAGCCTCGCAGCGTCCGCCCTTGACATTGAAGGAGAAGCGACCGGGGCCGTAGCCGCGTGAGCGGGCTTCCGGTACGCCAGCAAACAACTCACGAATCGGCGTCAATAGACCGGTGTAGGTCGCCGGGTTGGAGCGCGGTGTGCGGCCAATCGGGCTTTGATCGACGTTGATCACCTTATCGAAATGGTCAAGGCCGATGATTTCTACGTGCGCAGCGGGTTCGGCGGTCGAGCCATAGAGATGGCGGGCGGCGGCGGCATACAGCGTGTCGTTGATCAGCGTCGATTTTCCCGAGCCGGAGACACCGGTGATACAGGTTAATAGCCCGACCGGTATTTCGAGCTGCACATTCTGCAGATTATTGCCGCTTGCACCGACCACCTTGAGCATGCGTGCCGGGTCGGGTTGGCGCGGTTTGCCAGGGATCTTTATCCGGCGGCGCCCAGAGAGATAGTCTCCTGTCATCGATGTCAGGTTGGCCGCAACTTCCTCCGGCGTTCCTTCGGCGACGATGAATCCTCCGTGGATACCGGCACCGGGACCGATGTCGACCACGTAATCGGCGCTGCGGATGGCATCTTCATCATGCTCGACGACAATCACCGTGTTGCCGATATCGCGCAGTTGTTTCAGCGTAGCGAGCAGACGGTCGTTGTCCCGTTGGTGCAGACCAATAGAAGGTTCGTCGAGGACATACATGACGCCGGTTAGGCCCGAACCGATCTGCGAAGCCAGGCGGATGCGTTGCGCCTCGCCGCCGGACAGTGTTTCAGCCGAGCGATCCAGAGAGAGGTAATCGAGGCCGACGTTAATCAGAAACTGCAGGCGGCTAGTAATTTCCTTAAGAATTTTTTCAGCGACCTGTGCCTTGTTGCCGACGAGCTGCAATCCGAGGCAATAGTCGCGTGCTTCGCTCATTGGCAGGTGGCTGATTTCGTGCAGGGTAAGCGCTTTAGAGAGCACACCCGAGGATGAATTTGAGGACGACGGTATGCCCACGCGGACATTGCGTGCTTCAACGCGCAGTCGCGCCCCCTCGCAACTTGGGCAGGTCTTGTTGCTGATGAGCTTGGCCAGTTCTTCGCGGACAGCGACGGAATCGGTTTCCTTGTAGCGACGCTCCAGATTAACGACGATCCCTTCAAAGCTATGCTCGCGCACCGTCTGCTTGCCGCGTTCATTGAGATAGCTGAAGGGCAGCGTCTCCTGCCCCGATCCGTAGAGCAGAACGTTACGGATATTTTCCGGCAGATCGACAAAAGGGGTGTCAATGTCGAAGGCGTAGTGTGTGGCGAGCGAACTGAGCATCTGGAAGTAGAACGGGTTGCGTTTGTCCCAGCCACGGATGGCTCCTGCCGCCAGGGAATGCGCGGGATGTACCACGATACGTTTGGCGTCAAAAAACTGGATGACGCCAAGTCCGTCACATTTCGGGCAGGCTCCCATCGGATTGTTGAACGAGAAAATGCGCGGCTCAAGCTCGCGCAACGAATACGAACAGACCGGACAGGCAAATTTTGCCGAAAAGAGATGCTCTTTCCCGCTTTCCATTTCGTAGGCAATGGCGCGACCGTCGGCGTGGCGTAGCGCGGTCTCGAATGATTCGGCCAAACGTTGACGCATGTCTTCACGAATTTTTAGCCGATCAACCACCACGTCGATGTGGTGCTTTTTCGTCTTGGCCAGTTTGGGCAGCGCGTCAATTTCGTAGATGCTTCCGTCAACGCGCAGGCGGGCGAAACCCTGCGCGCGCAACTCGGCGAACAGATCGCCTTGCTCGCCTTTGCGATTGGCAACTATCGGTGCCAGGATCATTAGCTTCGTTTCGTCGGGGAGCGCCAGAACGTGGTCGACCATTTGTGATACGGTTTGCGCTTCGAGCGGCAATTGGTGTTCAGGGCAATAGGGGGTGCCGGCGCGAGCGAAGAGCAGGCGCAGATAATCGTGAATTTCGGTAACGGTGCCCACGGTCGAGCGCGGGTTGTGGCTGGTCGCTTTCTGTTCAATCGAGATGGCCGGCGATAATCCCTCGATCAGGTCGACGTCGGGTTTTTCCATCAACTGCAGAAACTGTCGCGCGTAAGCCGACAAGGATTCGACGTATCGACGCTGCCCTTCGGCGTAAAGGGTATCGAAGGCCAGCGAAGATTTTCCCGAGCCTGACAGTCCGGTGATGACGATCAATCGATTACGCGGCAGATCGAGATTAATATTCTTCAGATTATGCGTGCGTGCGCCACGAATCTTGATGGTGCCAAAATGGCCGTTTTCACTGATCTCGCCGATCTCATTCATAGTGGATTCTGTAGCGCCTGAAGGTTGGGGCAAACCTGTTAATATACGCAACTCTGCAGTCCTGTACCAAACCAATCCCAACAAATGTCAGCTTCGTCTCCAAATAGTATGAGTTCCGAGGAAAAGCGCGCCGGTGTCGGCCTGGCGGCGATTTTCGCTTTGCGCATGCTCGGACTTTTTCTCATCCTTCCCGTATTTGCCATCTACGCCCAAGATTTACCGGGGGGGCACGATATGGCGCTGGTCGGTTTTGCGCTGGGCGCTTATGGCTTTACGCAAGCCTGTTTGCAGATCGCTTACGGTGCGGCGTCGGACCGTTTCGGACGCAAGCCGGTGATTGTTTTCGGCCTGATTCTTTTCGTGGTCGGCAGCATTGTCGCCGCCATGGCCGACGATATATACGGCATTATCATTGGTCGTGTTCTGCAAGGCTCCGGTGCGATTTCCGCTGCGGTTACGGCCTTGGCAGCCGACCTGACGCGCGAGCAACACCGCACCAAGGTGATGGCCATGATCGGTTCGTCGATCGGCCTCGTCTTTGCCCTGTCGATGGTCGGTGCGCCCTTGCTCTATGCCACGATTGGTATGTCCGGTATCTTTGCCCTAACCGGCATCCTGGCGATGGTTGCCATCTTTGTCGTGCTCAAGGTCGTGCCGGCAGCACCGGCGATTCCGCGTCAGCCAGGTTGGGCCAGTTTCGTCGAGGTGCTGCGTCATCCCCAATTGCTGCGCATGAATTTCGGCGTTTTTGCCTTGCACCTGATGCAGACCGCAATGTGGGTACTGCTGCCCTCGGCGTTGGTGGCGACCGGCGGATTGCCGGTAGCCGAACACTGGAAGATTTATCTGCCGGCGGTGTTGATCTCCTTTGCGATCATGGTGCCGGCCATTATTGCGGCTGAGAAGCGTGGCCGAATGAAGCTGGTGTTTAATTCCGCCATCGGCTTGCTGGTGGCGGTTCAGCTCGGTTTTGGCTTCTTCGGTCACGGAGTATGGGCCTTGGCCTTCTGGCTGATGCTGTTTTTTGTCGCCTTCAACGTCCTTGAAGCGACACAGCCTTCACTGATCTCGCGCATTGCTCCACCGCACGCGAAAGGCGCCGCTCTGGGGGTGTACAACACCACGCAATCGCTTGGGCTGTTTCTGGGAGGAGTGCTGGGCGGCTCGCTGGTCAAATATGCTGGACAAGAGGCGGTCTGGCTGGCTTGCACAGCGCTCGGCATTATTTGGCTACTGCTCGGCCTGACCATGAAAATGCCACCGCCACGCGTTCAGTAGTCAGCAGCGGTCGTCAGCATAATTCTTTATAATCCGCCCTCACAACCCTTTAGGGAGGCAACATGGCTTCGGTCAACAAAGTAATTCTCCTCGGCAATCTGGGTGCCGACCCGGAA
>CAXNNH010000224.1:0-3982 GCA_964203325.1 Burkholderiales bacterium
CGCTCAAGCTGCGCCAAACCTTGTACCAGCCGCTCGGGCACAGAGCGGTGCATTTGTTCGGCACACTGCAGTAGCATGGCCTGGGTAATCACTAGCTCGCCTACCAGGTTGATCAGTTGATCGACCTTTTCGACACCGACTCGAATCGATGAGGTTTCGGGAGCGGCAGCCGCCGGCGTAGCCTTGACCCTGGGGGGGGCCGTAGCCACCTCGCCTTGAACAGAGTTTTGTCCGCTGGCTTGCACTTGAGTGGGTATTGGACTGGGCACCTGGCTTTCTGGCTGGGGAGCGGCCTGTACCTGGGCCTGCGTCAGCGCCAGGCTATCCACTGGCCCAGGCATCTCGGACGCTACGACGCTCGTCGTGGCACTGGCAGTCCTTTCGGCAGCGACAACCGAGGAGACAAAGAATCCATAACCTTCGCCATCCACAAGCAGCGCAGAGGTCGGTTTAGACGGAATGAGCGGAACAGCGTCCGGTGCTTCGTCCAGAGGGGCAAAGAAACCAAAGCTGTCATCCTCCAACGCCACGCCTGCGCTTACCGTAACGAGCAAAGCTTCAGGCAAAGGCTCAAAAAATCCATAAGCCTCTGTTTTGTCCGATTTAGCACTGTCGCTGGAACTGACAGAAATATCCTCTGCCAACCGCCCAGGAGCGCCTTCAAACAAACCGAATCGGTCATCGACCACCGGAGGCGATCCGGCGGCTTTATCAAAGAAACCAAATGCGCCCCCTACATCCTCCTGTAGGTTCGGAATAACTTCATGAATACGCCAGGCATCCTGCTCGGCTATGAAATCAATCGATTCACCAAAGCGCTCTGCATCCTGATCCGTTTTTAACTGCAAATGCCAGAAACCGTTGCCATCGCCCACAGGATCGGGACGGGTGATGATTTGCAGCTCACCAAGCGCCCGTAATTCATCAAGCAAACCCGGAATGATCGCTGCATCGGCCGCCGCGTGGGCGGTAGGTACAAATTCAATATCGTAATTACGCTGCCTTTCGCCACCGGCTGGAGTGGGATCTATTTCGCCACCCGGCGCAGCAACGGGAGAAATTGTAGAAACAGTTGCAGAAACAACGGAGGGAGCTTGCGTCGTCGGGCTTACTGACGGCGTAGCAGGACTACTTTCGGCGAGCTGTTTGAGCCGCTCGCATACCGCTGCTACGGCCTGGGGATCCGCCCCCCCGTCGCCTCGGTGCCCAGCCAACATCGACTTCAGGACATCGCCGGCTTCCAAAAAAGCGTCGACCATATCCGCCTTAAGCGGGATTTCATTCTTGCGCAGTCGATCCAGCAAAGTTTCAAGGATATGCGTCACATCGGTCAGATCGGTAAAACCGAAGGTTCCGCTACTGCCCTTGATTGAATGCGCAGCGCGAAAGATTGCGTTAAGTTGCTCTGGATCGGGTTGCTCAATATCCAGTTCGAGCAGCAGGGCTTCCATAGCAGCCAGATGCTCCTCCGACTCCTCGAAGAAGACCTGGTAGAACTGGGTCATGTCTATCGTCGTCATTCTTTCCCTCTATGCGTAGACGGGGGGAGATACTTGGCACAAGCTTGGCAAAGGTAAGGCAAAAGTGTAAGACAAACGCAAAAATGCCGGGTGCTGGTTAGCCGATGACTTTGCGCACAACTTCAATCAGTTTTTGCGGATCGAAAGGCTTGACCAGCCAGCCTGTAGCACCCGCAGCACGCCCTTGCGCTTTCATCGCATCCGAAGACTCTGTGGTCAACATCAGAATGGGGACGGTCTTGTATTGCGGCAAACCGCGCAGGTTACGAATCAGCGTCAAGCCATCCATACGTGGCATATTTTGATCCGACAGAACCAGATCTGCGTTCTTGACCTTGGCCTTATCCAGACCGTCCATGCCATCTACAGCTTCTATCACATCGTAACCCGCACTTTTCAGGGTAAACGAGACCATTTGGCGAATGGACGCCGAATCATCAACTGCGAGAATGGTTTTTGCCATGGTGAAACGTCCTCAAAAATTAAAATAACTCAACTTCACCGTCGGTGAAGCCATCCTGGCGAACAGGGTTGTTCTTGGTATTATCGTGAATCTGATCAAGCCGCAAGCGTACCGCATCCAGCCCTAACCGCAAACTATCTGCTTGTTGCGGCGTGAAGCCGGAAGCCGCACCTGACTCAATAAAGGATGAAACCCCCTCCATCTCGCGCGTGATCTGATGCAACTCGTCAAGCCGCTTCGAGACATGGCCAATTAACTGGGTAACCATATCCTGAAACTGCAACGAGACAATGGCCTGGCCAACGTTTTGCTCCATGGCTACGGCAATTTTCTGTAGTTCGCCAACTGTTTGCCCAGTTTGCTTATTCAGTTGCTCAACGCTAGACATCGCTGATTCGACCTGCTGTTTCGACTGCAGAGCGAAAGTCATATCCTGTGCCGCCATCTTGTTAATCGCTTGTTCGGCATCGCCGATCGATTTTTGCATGATACCCACGCGGTCACGAATTTGCTTGCTGAAGTGGTTAGTACGACCTGACAAATCTCGCACTTCATCGGCCACTACGGCAAATCCACGCCCTGCCTCGCCCGCACGAGCGGCCTCGATTGCCGCATTTAGCGCTAACAAATTGGTTTGCTTGGAAATGCCTTCTATCTCACCCAACATACCGAGGATTTCTCGTACTTGACCCGATATCCGATCTGTCATTTCAACCAGTTCCATGGCCAGCTTGGAGCTCTCGACGACACTATCGACAAAAATCCCTAATGTATGCGAAGTTTGCAGCGCAAAACTGCCAAAATCGGAACCGCCCGGACCTTCCCCCCTCGTGTGGCTAACTGCCTGCAAACCTATCGCTTGCTGCTGTTTCGCCTGATCGGTCATGGCATGAAAACTATCGATCAACTTAACGATAGCCTCGGCAAATAACTGTTGCGCACGCGCCAATTCGCCGCGAGTCTCGTCAAACTGTGCGCCAAACTCCTGGCTGATTCTGAGCATGGCGGTGCCGGTGTTCGTCAGCAACAGGGCACTCGCCTCCTGTTCAAGAAGTTTTTCGCTCGTTGCATCGGGAATTGCCTTACATGCCAGCTCGGCTAGCAGCAGCCAACCAACGGCCAGCACCAATATACCTGCGAAAAAGACACCATTTTGCAATACTGGCTCAAGCACTGACAGCACTGCGCTAACGAGTAATGTCCATACCGCCCCCAGAACACGAATTTTTTGAGCTATTCCAGATATCACAGACGCTCCTTCTGAATCGACGTTTCTGTAAGCGAAAAATAATCATGAAGAATAAATTGCGCAGCATAGCACCCGCACTGCGCTGCCGCACAAATAAACCGCGCAATTTTCTCGCAGATGATCACTGCTTGCCCCCTGGCGTCAAGGTCTTGACATCCAGCCCCTCTGTGCCGACCTCGACAGGCGCTTCTTTATCATCTTCGCGCAGCAAAGCTTCTTCAGTCCGCTTGTTTAGTACAACAATACTGATTCGTCGATTGATAGAGCTTAAAGGATCGTTCTTATCAAATAATACGGTCGACGCCAAGCCGACCACCCGCAATACCTTGTGCTCATCCATACCACCAGCAATCATCTCCCGCCGCGATGCATTAGCGCGATTAGAGGATAGCTCCCAATTCGAATAACCCTTATCACTTCCTCCAAACAATGCCGCATCCGTATGCCCTGAGAGACTCAGTTTGCTAGGAACGGAATTAAGCACCGCGCCGATTTCACGCAAAATAACCTTGGTATAGGGCTTTAATTCAGAACTACTGGTGTCAAACATCGGGCGGTTCTGCTCATCGACAATCTGGATACGCAAACCCTCACTGGTCAGGTCAAGCAACAATTGTTTCTTGAATTGCTGCAACGCAGGATTACTATCGACCAGCTTTTCGATGTTTTGCTTGAGTTCATCGAGCGCGGCTTTCTCCAGTTTCTCAAATTCCTTGCGCTGAAACTCGGAGTTAGTTTCCTTCAGACTGA
>CAXNNH010000225.1:0-3980 GCA_964203325.1 Burkholderiales bacterium
AAGGAGTCCCTAGCATGTTGGTCACATTTACCTCCAGCACTTCCGGCGAAATCATGATGTTTTCCGAAATCGCGCATTACCTGTTTGAAATTATTGGGAAGCAGGGAACAGCGCGCGGTGTCTTCACCCACGAGCAACTGCCGGACGCCATTGAAAAGTTGCAACAGGCAATCAATGCGGAAAAAGGCGGCGCGCTTGCGCGTCCTCTACCCGTCGATAAAACCAGCGAAGCCGAGGAAAAAGCCGAGGAAAAATCAGAAGAAAGTCAGGGGACGCCGGCGATTAGCTTGGCCCAGCGCGCGCATCCGTTCATCACGCTCATGGAACTGACGCGCAATGAAAAGGGCTTCGTCATGTGGCAGGCGGCACAAGACTTTTGAGAACGCCATGTCTAAATCCTTGAAATCAATCTTCGTCGTCTTGTACCTCTTGTTGGGAAGCCTTGCCAACGCTAGCGAGCCACCCAGACAAAACACAACGCGCGGTGCGCTGCTGTACTCGAATCACTGCATCGCCTGTCACACAATCGATATTCACTGGCGCGATAAACAGCAGGTGAGCGACTGGCGGAGTCTGCAAACGCAAGTCCGCCGCTGGCAAGCGCTTGCGGAACTCGGCTGGGACGACGACGACATCGATCAGGTCACGCGCTATCTGGATACGCTGCACTACCATATTGCGACGCCGGATTGAGTTATCTCGGAAACAAGGTCCGGCGGCCGATTACGAGCGCGCGGAAAGCGCGTCGGCTTTAGCCGCCTCGTCGACGGCCTCTTTCTCGTGCCCCACGCGAATCAGTAGCCCGCCATAGCGATGGCCGGCGAGCAGCTCAACAAAGGCTTGTGGGGCATTCTCCAGACCGTCGACAATGTGTTCGCGGAATTTGATCTTGTCTTCTTGCACCCAGGTATTCATCCGGCCCCGGAATTCTTCGTAGTGCTGGCCATCATCATCGAAGGAGGTGAAACCCTGCATCCTGATGCGCTTGGCGAGCAATGTGCGGGCGAGCAGCCCCAAACGATCCGGGCCTTGCGGTAAGCCGCTATCGTTGTAGTGGGCCGTTAAGCCGCAGAGCGGAATGCGGGCGTGTACGTTGAGCAATGGCAATACGGCGTCGAATACCGCCCCGCCGATATTCTCGAAGTAGATATCGATGCCTTTCGGGCAAACCGCCGCCAATTGCCCGGCGAAATCGGCGTTGTACCGGTCGATGCAGGCAGCAAAGCCCAGCTCTTCGACCACGAAACGGCACGGGTCGCTGCCGCCGGCGATGCCGATCACGCGGCAATCCTTTAGTTTGGCGATCTGCCCCGCCACCGCGCCGACCGCCTCACTGGCCGCAGCCACCACCACCGTTTCTCCTGCCTGCGGCTGGCCGATGTCGAGCAAACCCCGGTACGCCGTCAAGCCCGGCATGCCGAGTACGCCCAGCGCCAGCGTGTAGTGCGTCATCCCGATCCCGGTATCGAGCTTGGTCAGATCGTGGCCATCGGACAGAGCGTAACCCTGCCAGCCGCTATAGCCGAGCACATGCTCGCCCGGCTGATAGTCCGGGTGCTGCGAAGCCTCGACGCATGAAACGGTGCCGCCGACCATCACCTCATCGACCGCCACGGGCGCGGTGTACGACGCTTCATCGCTCATGCGGCTACGCATATAGGGATCCAGCGAAAGATAGAGTGTACGCAACAGCACTTGCCCAGGCTCGGGAAGCGGAATACCGCGTTCTTCAAGACGGAAGTTGTCGACCGTCGGAGCACCGACCGGGCGGGAATGCAGAACGATTCGATGATTAACGATAGCGCTTGGGGGCATGGTTCTCACCGCCTCTGAAAGACTCTGGAAGGCAACGATAAAATTTCACCGCCCAGTCACCAAAAAAACATGACATTAAGGAAGCACTGACTAATGGTCATTTCGAGTGAAGCGAGAAATCTAAATTGTTGATTTTAAAGATCCGATGTTACGCAGCAATCACCGCCAACCCCGTCATTCCCGCGTAGGCGGGAATCCATAGAGCGTTCGCCGAACTGCCGCCTGGATTCCCGCCTACGCGGGAATGACGGGGCGGAGAGTCTTCCGGTTAGCTTTCGGTGTGTTCGGGTTAGCACCGGGCTGCGTAACATCAGTTAAGGAAGACGGCCTGCCCGCTTTTTAGTCGCCGGATTTTCTCGTGCGCAGTGCCGCAGCGATCTATCTGGTCGAAACCAAGGCCCAGGGTCAGGTGACGACGCCTAATATGCAGCGCAAGCTGAAATCGGCGACCGGCTGGTGCGAACGCATCAACGCGCTAGAACCTGGCGAGCGTAGCGATTTGCCTCGGCATTACGTGCTACTCGGCGAGTCGCTGTTTCATGACTGGTGCAGCAAGGATGCCGGGCTAGCCGACTTGCTGGCCCTTGCGCGCGTGCAGCCACTCGCTTCGGCAGCGATGCAAGGGAAGTTGTTGCTGGGTTGAGCAAGCCATATCGATGCCTGAAGACCCGCATGGATAAACGATCTGCAGAGGGAGGGCTGGAGAGTGGCGTGTTTACTGGCTCTCCGGGCAGGTGCTTGGTAGGTCGATAATGAGGCAGGGCAAGCGGAGTGGCTGATTGCGCTTGCGTAACCCTCGGCGTCCTTGTTCTGAGCTTGCCTTTTGGCGTTAAAATGCTGCGTTGATCCATGATGCAGTGGTGCCGATTTCTTCGGTCGCCTTCCTTGCTTCGAAACTTGGAGAGTTCTCATGCCTTACAATTTCTTTCGTCGTCTTGCGGGACGGCGCCTTCTGCTTTTGTGCGTTGCGTTGAGCGGTTTGTTGTTCAATGCCGGTCCGGTGTTGGCACAAGCGGCCAAGGCGGAGATGTTGATCTACTGCGGCATTACCATGGTGCGGCCGATGACTGAAATTGCCCAGGCATTTGAAAAAATGGAGGGCATCAAGATCAAGCTGGCACAAGGCGGCTCTGAGGATCTCTATCAGTCGGCGAAGAAGAGCGGCATCGGCGATCTCTATTTGCCTGGTGAACCGAGTTATCGCGATCAGTACGTGCATGAAGGTTTGCTCGGCGAGTTTCAAGTCGTCGGCTATAACCAGATGGCCATCATGGTGGCCAAGGGGAATCCGAAAAAGATCAAGAATGATCCGCACGAATTGTTACGCAAGGATTTAGTGGTGAGTATCGGCAATGCCACTTCGGGTAGCGTCGGCAAGGAAACAAAGGATGTTCTCGATACGCTGAAGATCTACCAGAAAGTCGTGGCGGCTGCCGTTGTCCTGGCACCAGACTCGCGTGGTTTGAACAACGCCCTGAAGAAGGGTGAGGTCGATGTGGTCATGAACTGGCGTGCGACGGGCTTTTTCCACGACAACATTGGGGCGCTGGAGGTGATTGATCTCGACCCCAAACTAGCCAAACCCCAGGCGCTCTTGCTCAATTTGCTGACGTTCTCCAAAAACAAGGAGTTGGCACGTCGTTTCATAGCGTTTGCAGCCGGTGACGAAGGTCAGGCTATCTTCCGCAAGTTTGGTTTTCTGGATAATCGAAGCAAGCGTTAAGCTTGAAACGACGGGAGCTGCTCGTGTCGCTGACCGGGTCTTCTAGTAGCCAAAAAGAGCTGTCCGCGTCGCGCGCGGGTGGCCTGCATGCCGTGTCAGGCAAGAGTTTGCTGTGGTTGTTTGGCGTCTTCTTTGTCGGCCTGCTATTGGTGCTTGGACTTAAGGTCTTTTTTGCCGATCTGTATACACAACTAGAGCAACGCGGTGCCAACGAGCGTTCCCGGCTGTTTATTGGCGAGGAGATCGTGCGCGGTATACGTGGTGTTGAAACCGATGTTTACCGTCTGGCGTCGGCGAGCAATGCGATGGCACTCAAGCGGATTCGCCAGGAAATTGAGACCCAGATCCGCAAGTTGGAGAATGATCTTACCGTTCTCAAGGAGGGCGGCGTTGTACGTCGCGAGATTTTCCTGAATATTGAGGGGCGCGACGAGATGGTGCG
>CAXNNH010000226.1:0-3978 GCA_964203325.1 Burkholderiales bacterium
GGCGCATGTTCTGCACGATTGCTCGAACCTTGGCCCAAAGCACCGACGGTGCCTTTGGCGGTTTTTACCGTCGTCTTCGTGCCCGTCGAGGCGGACTGCTCGCCAATAAGGCTTTGGCACGGAAAATTGCCACGATGTACTGGAACACCCTGGTCAAAGGCGTTCAATTCGTCGAACAAGGCAGTGCCTCTTATGAGAAAAAAGCCGCTCAATCCGAACAATACTTGCTGCGAAAACTGGCCGGAAAACACGACATGGTGCTCGTCCAAAAACCAGTTGCCGTTTAAGGTTCATAGGTAGACGATCAGATTGAGAAGAAATTTGGCGCGCAGGGCAGCTACTTGGTCGATTTCTTTCATGCGTGCGGCTATCTCAGTGCAGCCGGCAAGGCCATCAACAGCGATGAGTAGAAAAACCGGCTCAAAACGCAACAAGCCAACGCCGTACTACAAGAACCGCAAATGCATCTTGAACCGCCTGCGGCACCAGACAGAGAGGCTCAGGAGAGGCAATACCACCGCTACCTCAGCCACCGGCCAGACCCACTCAATGACCAAGACGCAATCGAGCGCGACTTGCCCATTGGGTCGGTGGAAAATTGAAAGGCCCGCCGCTGCATCGTCCAACAGTGCATGAAGCGCCCCGGCGCTTGGTGGCGTGAGCACAACGCCGAGCATATGCTGGCGTTGCGGCTCAATCGCGCAAACCAACAGTGGGACAGCTATTGGCAGCGAATTTCAGAAACCAGAATGATCAACTTGCCATATCAGTTTGAATCGCACCCCGTGCAATAGTGCGATTGGACGAAGCAGAGCAATTCAGCGTAGGATTTAGCCTCGTTGCTTGCAAGGAATAAAACTGAAATGATCCCCTCCGATGTTGCCAGCCGCTTGCAGGTCACCGCCGATGCTGCGTTGCGGCCGGTGGCTAATATTCAGGAAATCACCGACAAACTGGCCGGACTGGCTCCTGGCCAGCGCCTGATGGCTGATATTCAAGCGTTGATGCCAAATGGCACCTACCGCGCGATCATCAATCAGCGCGACGTAACGTTAGCGTTACCCTTTGCCGCCAAAGCAGGCGATTCTCTCGAACTAGAAGTAGTCAGTACCGACGGCAAACTAACGCTGGCCGTACTCTCACGACCGCCCGGCGAGGGTGGTAAAGTACCGGTCGAATCTGTCCCGACCACCCTTAGCCGAACGGGTCAGTTGATCGGTAGCCTGTTTGGCAATGCCGGTGATACCCAATCCGGGCCGGCACCAACCGCACTGAACGGCAACCGGCCGCTGGCCGGCGCGCCTCCGATAAGCGCGCAGGATATTCTCCCGCAACTGAAACAAGCTATTACACGAAGTGGCTTATTTTACGAATCGCATCAGGCCGAATGGGTCAATGGACGATTTGATAAGAACGCCTTGCTGCAAGAACCACAAGGCAGATTGCCCCCGCGCTTTGCCCCCACGGCGGTTTCACTTGGCCTGCTTGCACAGAATCCAGCTTCAATTTTCACGCCACAGGGCCAGACGATAGCAACCACGCACCCCGATGCCGATCAGGCCAACGTGGCCAATAACGCCTTGCCGCAAGAAGCGCCCAGTGGGCTACCGTCGCGCTTGGCACCCACAGCGACTGCACCGGATCTGTTTGTGCAGAATCCCGCTGCAACTTTAACGCAGCAGGGCCAGACGATCGCAACTACGTACCCCGGCGTCGATCAGGCCAATGGGGACAATAAGAATGCCTTGCCGCAAGAAACGCCCAGCGGACTACCGTCGCGCTCTGTGCCTACAGCGACGGCGCCGGGCCTGTTTGTGCAGAATCCAGCTTCTGCCTTGACGACACTTGGAGCACTTGGCGAGCTACCCACAACCGTACTGCCAGGCGATGTGACAGCGCAGCAACAAATAACGCCCACAACAACTCAAGCGAATGAGCGCTTCGATGCGAGCTACCGGTCTATCGACAGCCAGCAATTGCCAGTAATGACAGCCGAAGGACGTCCGGAAAAAAACACCGCCAGCGCAGGATTCGCGGCACAATCCTCCTCATCTTCTCCCACCACTTCTTCCACCTCCCCTTCGCAACTCGTTGCCGCTCCTGCACTACCGCTCGTTCAGCAACAACTGGAAGCACTCGCCACGCAAAATTTTGTCTGGCAGGGACAGGTCTGGCCTGGGCAAACCATGCGCTGGGAAATTGAGGAAGAGGCCAGCCATCGCGGAACGGAAAGCGAAGAGAGTGACGATGGTGACGAATCTGCTAGCCGATGGCAAACGCGCTTGCGTTTGACGCTGCCCCGACTGGGCGAGGTTGATGTTCAAATCAAGCTGCAAGGGCAAGAAATAACACTGGCGCTCACCACCGGTAGTGCCAATACGCAAAGCCTGCTGCGCAACGCAGCCGAAGCGCTGCGCAGTCAGCTTGGCGAAGCCGGGCTAGCTCTCTCATCGCTTGGAGTAACACCCGCCAAGGAAAGCGCGTAATATGGCCCGCCGGAAAAACGACCCATCGCTCAGAAGCGCCGTCGCCCTTGCGTACAGCGAAACCGACGCAGCACCCCGCGTAGTCGCTAGCGGGCATGGCCTGATCGCCGAACAAATCATTGCACGCGCCCATGAGCACGGGGTCTATGTCCATGAATCGCCGGAACTTGTCGCGCTACTCCTGCAAATCGATCTCGATCAGCGCATTCCGCCGCAGCTTTATATTGCCGTTGCAGAACTACTGGCCTGGCTCTACCGATTGGAAAGTGGTGGAGCAAATTCGGCAAATTCCGCCCCTCCTGTTTTTATCGCACCCATTGAAGACGATGTCAAACCTTGAGGGTAACAACCTAACAATTGGACATAGATCGCAAAATGCGCGTTCCCGGCGAAGCCCTTTTGCATTAAACTCCGCGCTGCAGCCGATATCAGGATAAAAAATGGCAGACACGGAAGTTCAGGCGCACACCGAACAAACCCACCCCCAATTTGAACTCGAACAGACGGATGACTACCGCCAGTTCCTACTTCATGCAAAGCCGGAGATCGTATCCGTGCTACGTACCTTAGTGCAAAAGGGGGCGATGATTACCGCTTACTTCGATCAAGGAAAATCCTTCCTTCTCACGGCGCTACTTTCCGTGAATCTAGAAAAGGACGAAATAATCCTTGATGTCAGTAACGACAAGGAGATGAACAGTCGCGCACTGCACGCCGACAAGTTTATTTTTACCACTGCCATTGACAAAGTAAAGGTGCAGTTCAGTCTGAATCGCCTTTTGGCTAACCATTATGAGGGGCGGCCCGCATTTCGTGGTGCCCTGCCGGATTCCTTGCTGCGCCTGCAGCGACGCGAGTATTTTCGCCTGTCGACTCCGACGGCACATCCTGTCAAATGCGTCATATCGATGATACATGCCGATGGCAGTCCGCTAATTGCAACGACGCAATTGCTCGACATCAGCGGTGGCGGTGCCGGCCTGCTGGTTCCGCCCGATCAGGCGGGCTTGTACGAAAAAGGAGCGATTCTGGATAACTGCAAAATTATGCTTCCAGAGGAGGGTTTGCTGGTCACTACCCTGAGTGTGCGCGATGTCTTTGACGTCACCACCAAGGGCGGCCACCGCTATTTTCGTGCAGGTTGCGAATTCATCAAACTACCGGGAGCGCATCTTACGATGATTCAACGCTACATCACCCGCGTAGAACGTGAGCGTAAAGCTCGTCTTAGCGGCTTGGCCTGACGTATAGGTGCCTCACAAGCTTGGTGAGGCATTGCATTCATGCGTCCGCTATCGTGGTGGCACGGATCAATACAGTAAGCAGTAAGGCCGATTATCATCAGACCTGCATGTTCATCACATCCTGGTACGCACTCACCAGCTTGTTGCGCACCTGAACCATCTCCTGAAATGAAACGCTGGCTTTTTGCAGTTCAATCATCACCTCATGCAGGTTGGCATTGCCGTCGCCACCGGCAAAACTTGCCGCC
>CAXNNH010000227.1:0-3947 GCA_964203325.1 Burkholderiales bacterium
GGATGTCGGTTACTTTGCCAAGGTGCGCGTCCCACCAAGCTAGGCGCATTCAATTACGCAAAACTCATAACCCGAGATTTTCCATTAGAGGATCATCCGCTGGAGAACAAGGGCGTAAATGTGGCGGGCAAATCGAAGGTTGTTGAAGCATCCCACAAGCCCTGCAACCCGGATCGCTGTTGCATCGCCAAGGCGAGATTGAGGATGGGTTTCCGGCTGTCCGTCGTGAGGTATCCGGCCTTCGCAAACAATTTGTAGCGCAAGGTTTGCAGCGTATGCTGCACGGTGCAGGAAGCATGCTTCACCGCACTCGTTTTGAGCAGGACTTGGCGCAACAAACGCCTCAAGTTGTAGGCCCACCTCACCGTGTTGAGCACCGCCTCTATCGCCCAGAAGTTGCGCCTATTGAAACTATCGGCGGCAAAGTCGACCTTGAGTTCCTTGATGCTGTTAACGGTGCTCAATCACCGTAAAAATCTGGCGTCGACGGTCTGACGACAGTCAGGGGCAACGGTTTTGTTTTTCGTTTTGGCCTATCTATCGTGGTTTTAGCCGGCTGCCCGCAGGGCTTCAGGCGGGTGGTTTGCGCAGCAAACTGCCGTCTGGCAAACGAAGCGCGGCAGGTATAGGGATAGCGGTGTTGGGCGAGGCGGTAGCGCCTATGCGGCCAATACGGTAAAAGCACCTCAGCCGGTGGAGATGCCGGCGCGACACCGGCGCCAACGACCAAGCCAGTTCCGATACCGCGCCCCGCTGTCCTGACGGGCAACGTCGCATGCCGAGTATTTCACAAAGCGGACCTTGCTGTCTTTCCACCATCGGCTTTTGCCCATGGAGACAGCTGGAAGGCGCTACTTGTGTGCCCGCTGCCGCAAGGCGGTCATCATTTGCGGCCACTGCGATCGCGGCCAACGCTACTGCACCTCAATCTGCGCTAATCATGCACGGCGCGCCGCCGTGCTTGACGCCGGTTGCCGCTACCAGGCGAGCCGGCGAGGTCGTCACGCCCATGCCGATCGCCAGCGCCGTTATCGGGCAAAACACCAAGAAGTGACGCATCAGGGTTCCCCACCCTTGGCCCCGCCTGTTCCACTCTCGACAGAACCGACAGCGCCGGTGATGCTGGCCCTCTGGCACTGCTGCCGATGCCTTCGCCGCTTGCCAGACTGGGTACGCCAGGACTTCCTGCGCTGTCGGATTCGCCGACACCCCACTGACAGGAGCTCCCATGGCCATTTCCCCTGAAACCGAAGCGCAAATTCTGCGCTACCACCACGCCGAACGCTGGCCGATCGGCACCATCGCTACCCAACTCAACCTGCATCGTGACAGCGTTGCGCGCATCCTGGCCCAAGCAGGCTTGCCGTCCACCCAACAAATCTACCGACCTTCTGCGGTCGACCCTTATTTGCCCTTCATCTTGGAGACCCTTGAACAGTTTCCCCGCCTGCGCGCCTCCCGTCTCTACGTGAGGGTCAAGGAGCGCGGTTACCCGGGCCGACCGGACCACTTCCGCCCCCTGATTGCCCGCCATAGACCCCGCCCCAAACGCGAAGCCTTCCTCCGACTGCGTACCTTGCCGGGCGAACAAATGCAGGTGGACTGGGGCCATTTCGGCCACCTTGAGATCGGCCGTGCGCGCCGACCCTTGATGGCATTCGTCGCCGTCCTTTCCTGGTCACGGCAGATCTTCTTGCGGTTCTATCTGGGTGCTCACATGGAGAATTTTTTGCGGGGTCATGTCGGTGCTTTTGACGCCTGGAGTGGGGTGCCTCGGGTCGCGCTTTACGATAATCTCAAGAGTGCGGTACTTGAGCGTCAAGGCACCGTCATCCGTTTCAACCCGACTCTGCTGGCCCTGGCGGGCCATTACTGTTTCGAGCCCCGTCCGGTGGCGGTGGCTCGGGGGAATGAGAAGGGACGTGTTGAACGGGCCATCCGCACCATTCGTGACGCGTTCTTTGCTGGACGCAGCTTTACCGATGTCACTGATCTCAATGTGCAGGCAGATGCCTGGGTGATCGAGCAGGCTGGCGAACGGCGTTGCCCGGAAGACGATTCGCGGACGGTGAGTGAAGCCTTTGCTCAGGAACGGGAACGCCTCCTGGTATTACCGGGAGATGCCTTTCCGACGGAAGAGATCAAGGTCGTATCGGCCGGCAAGACACCGTATGTGCGATTTGACCTCAATGACTATTCAATTCCGCACACCTGTGTGTCGCGATCACTGACGGTGTCTGCCACGCCGGATCAGGTACGCATTCTCAATGCTCAGGCAGTGATCGCGACCCATCCGCGCAGCTATGACCGACAACAGCAGATTGAAATCCCCGGGCACATTGACGCACTGGTAGCCGACAAGCATCAAGCCAGCGCGCATCGCGGCACGGACCAGTTGGTTCAGGCCGTGCCGGCCAGTCGGACTTTGCTGGCCGGTGCCGTTGAACGAGGCGAACCGCTTGGGCGAACGGTGCGGGCGCTGGCGGAATTGCTCGAGTGCTATGGGGTCGCCGAATTCTCGTTGGCGATTAATGAGGCGCTGACTCGCGGCGTACCGCATCCGAATGCAGTGCGCCTGGCACTGGAACGGCGCCGGCAAGCCCAGGCAACACCGCCACCGCTGGCGGTGTCTTTACCCGATCACGTGAAACGTCGCGACTTCCCGGTCCGGCAGCACGGCCTTGCGGATTACGACACCTTGATGGAGAACCCATGACCCTCCCTGATGCTCGCCAACGGGCCTCTGCCTTGCAATTGCACGGCATTCTTGCTCACTGGGCCGAATGTACCGATCAACCCTGGCTCGATTCCTTGCTCACTTGGGAAGAAACAGAACGTGCCCGCCGCTCGCTGGAGCGCCGGTTACGCTGTGCCCATATCGGCCGTTTCAAGCCGCTGGCCGATTTCGACTGGGCTTGGCCAGAACAGTGTGATCAACGCGCCATTGCTGAATTGATGACTCTCGACTTCCTGGATTCGGCGACCAATGCCATCCTGATCGGCAGCAGTGGATTGGGCAAGACGATGATTGCCCAGAACATCGCCCATCAGGCGGTGTTGCAGGGGCATACCGTATTGTTCGCTACCGCCGGCCAGTTACTCGGCGAACTGGCCGGCCTCGACAGCGATTCGGCGCTGCGTTACCGGCTGCGTCGCTATGCGGCGCCAGACCTATTGGTCGTCGACGAGGTCGGCTATCTTTCCTATTCCAACCGCCATGCCGATCTGCTCTTTGAGTTGATCAACCGGCGGCATGAGAAGAAAAGCACCTTGATCACCACCAACAAGGCGTTCTCGGAATGGGGCGAGGTGTTTCCTAACGCCAGTTGTATCGTCGCCATGATTGATCGCCTAGTGCATCACGCCGAAATCCTTGCCCTCAAGGGCGACTCGTTCCGGCGCAAGGAGGCGCAGGAGGCTGCGGCGGCCCAATCGAAAAAGCGTAAAACGAAGGGGGGGTCATGAAATCGCATCATCAACCCTCCGGCCTGCATCACGGCCTGTCGCTACTGATCGACCCCCAGTGGTCGCCCGAGCAGGCCATGGCCGTCATCGAGCTTCTTGATGATCTGCGCGACCGGATATGGACGCACTACGAAAGCACGCTACTCAACAAATACCGTGACGAACGCATCACGCGTCACAATCGACCGGTGACTGATCCGCCTTTCTGAGACCTTCTCACGCAGTGTTAAAGACAAGGGGCCCGCCGGGCCCCTTGTTCGTCAACCGCTCGACGCCAAATCCCGCCGCCGTTTTATGCCGCCAGATTTCTACGGATTTGTACCACCGGCAACAAAACAAAAGGGTCTGACTCGAATGGCGCTTACTTAGCAATACAGCATTGGATATAGACGACGAAACAGGCTGAATCGACCCGTGATAAGTTGGCGTTTCCAAACACCCAACCCTCACCTGAAGAATCAGCCCAAATGTATCCTATCTGC
>CAXNNH010000228.1:0-3914 GCA_964203325.1 Burkholderiales bacterium
GTACTCACGCGCAAAGCTACGTTCAACCAGCTCTTGGCTGCTAAACGCTTCAAGCGTTGTGGCAATTCGTGCGCATCAAGCCGAGTCAGTTGCGGATACCACAAGGCATAGGTGCCGCCGGGAAAGCGGGTCAGAGACTCTTTTAGCGAATGGAAGACTCGCTCGTAATCCTGCTTGTCCTCATAGGACGGATCGATCAGCACCAGCGCGCGCCGCGAAGGGGGCGGAAGCTGCGCCTTGATTCCGGCAAAACCATCGGTCGTCTCAACGATCACCCTCTTCCCTAAACCCGCATGCGCCTCGAAATTTTCCTGCAACAAGCGCACGTCCCGACTGTGCAATTCGAATAGCCGCAGACGATCTTGTTCGCGCATCGTCATTAAAGCAAAATACGGCGAACCTGGATAAATCCGCAGCTTTCGATCAGGATTCAGTTGCCGAACAATGGCAACATACTCGGCAAGTGCAGCCGGCAAATCGTTACGCCCCCAAAGGCGAGCGATTCCATCCTTGTATTCAGCAAGCTTGGTTGCATAAACCGAATCCAGCGCGTAGAGTCCTGCACCTGCGTGCGTATCAACATACCAGAACGCCTTGTCCTTCTGACACAGATAGCGTGTCAGTTGAACAAGAACCAAGTGCTTGAGTACGTCAGCATGATTTCCCGCGTGAAAGGCGTGACGGTAGCTAAGCATGTACTATGGACATAACGTCAATCGCGGCTTGTGTAGCGGCAGAAAAAGGGAGTGCGGTTCTCTACCATTTACCAAGAAGCGAAACCTCAGTTGACGGTGACAAACTATGATTTTGAACATCGAGAATTTTTTGCGGTTAGCTGCCAACACTCGCAGTATTGGTGTCGGCATCAACCGATACTGGAGAAACATCGGATGGCACCTCTTTCGCGTATTCCTCCACATTTTCCATTTCTTCTGGTTTTTTCTCAGCAAGTTTGCGCAGGCGTTTTTCTTCCTGCTTTCTTTTCTTTTCCAGATCTCTCTGACGTTTTTCAAACGAGTAATTTGGTTTTGCCAAGACAATATCCCTGAGCGGCGAGTACGCCTAATGTATCGTTATGAATATATGAAGACCTCTGGGCAAGTACGTAAGCATCCCCTCTATTCGGGGTATAGGGTTGCCCTTGCGCAGATCGACGCCGCATACAATTAGTAGCGATTGCCACCGCCAGAACCCCCGCGACCGGTACCATAGGGGCCCCGCGTACCGCCACCGCCACCACGCGGACCACCGAAACCGCCACCGCGTGCTTCTTGCGGACGCGCTTCGTTAACCGTGAGCGCACGGCCATCGATGCTCTTGCCGTTAAGTGCAGCAATGGCTGCTTGTGCTTCCTGATCAGAACTCATTTCGACAAAACCAAAGCCCTTCGAACGTTGCGTTTCGCGGTCAGTGATTACTTGGGCAGAGGTGACAGCACCGTGCGCGGCAAACATTTGCTCCAGATCATTCTTTTTGACGTCATAGCTGAGATTACCGACGTATAGCTTCTTGCCCAATTGAGATGCTCCAAGGTTAGAACGTTGAGAAAACTGCAACCGGACAATAGCAAGTCTGGCGGTCGGAGTCTAATTTTTTAGACTCCGGAAAAAGAGGAAATTCTATTCCGGTAGCAAAATCTTATTGTCGGTACTGAATTGATAGTCACGAAAAATATGTTCGGCACTCAGCAACTGATAACTTCCATCGTCGAGTTTACGCGTCGTATCCTTGAGACGATAGGTGAAATGACCGCAAGTCCATAGGTCGAAATTGCGCATTTGTGTGCATAAACAGGTTTTGTCCTGCACTGAAACCTTTTTTGCTCCGGGATGCGCTGCTATCTCACGATTGTAGGCAGAAATATAGGAGCAACTCCCGTTGCTATCAAGCAAGTAACCATAAGCCTCGCAATTAGGCCGAATTCCATCACCAATAGCCGGACTATTACGCAACATACGCATGGGATATCCGGTCGGCGATATCTGATTAACCTCGATCTGGTCTTCGCTCGCTTTGAAATACTCTTGCTGAACGTCTTCCGGCAAACCACACTCGCGGGCTACTGTGAACCGCGTTGCAACCTGCACAGCTGCTGCACCGTTCTCCAGATAAGAGACTGCATCGCTTCCCGTAAAGATGCCACCGGCAGGAATTAGTGGTATATCAAGCTTTTCTGCTACCAGAAACTTTTGAACGTCGGCGACGATGGTCGCTAAATCGTACTCGGCCCAGTCCATACCAAAACCCAGGTGACCGCCAGCTAATGGCCCTTCGACCACCACGTAATCCGGAAGACGGTTAGTACGCGCTGTTTTACGCAGGAATAGCTGCAAGGCGCGCAGCGATGAAACGATGATGCCCAGCTTTGCATCCCGAAAGCGTGGATGATCTTCTATCAAGGCAAACGAACCCAAGTGCAAACCTGCCGCCAGAGTAATTCCGTCGATACCGGCATCAAGCGCTGCCCGCATGCGAACGCGCAAAGTTTCCTTCGGTGCGTTCATCGTCAGTTTTTCCATGCAATTGACGAAAATTAGCCCATCGCCACGCTTCGCCTCCATGGTTTTACCAACATGCATTTTGGTCGCTTCGGCCAACTGTCCGAGATTAAATTGAACAACCGATTTGTCGACGTTGGCAACATTAAACTTATACTGTTTCAGCTTGTTTTTAACAAACTTGGTGTTGAAACGCCGGTCGGCCACCGTCTTGACCATGGCATCGGAGATATGGCCTACCCCCCCTAGACGGGCGACCTCTAGGGCCAGTTCTGCAGTCGAAATATCGACTCCCATACCACCGACCATAATCGGCACCAATTCTTGTTTGCCGAACTTCAGACGATAATCATCAACACACTTCATCAGCTTCCTTCCACAAACCACAGCGAACACTGCCTACTAGAGGACAGTTAGTATCAAGAATTTACGAGGTCGGTATTATCACCCATCGGGAGCACGCGTGGCGTGCCGATTTTCGCTATTTCTGGAGAAGACACACAAGATAAAGACAAGCCTATACAAACCTGCTGAAAACCTGATTTACTTCAACTGTCTTATCGAACTGATGTTACGTAGCTCTGCGCTAACCCAGCGCGCAGGCGGAAATCCAGGTGGAAGTTCGGCGAATGCCTTATGGATTTCCCTTTCCGGATTTCTTTTTTCTTTTCCTTTTTCCCGTTTCCCGTTACACGGGATGACGGTTTTATTGTGGTCGCTGCGTAATATCAGTTGCTGAACCTATCGCCGAGTCCGAATGAGAACACTATGAGCCACTGTAACGACCATCCCCACCCTAGTTCAAGCTACATCGGCATACCACGCCAGAAGGCTTTCGACCCAGAGGCCTTTGAACGAGCAGTGAGCGACTTGCTAAGTGCCTGCGGTATAGCGCCAGATGCCGAACATATGGGGCGAACGGCCCAGCGAGTACGCGAGCTATGGCAGCGACGACTACTCGGAGGCTACGACCTTGATCCAGCGGTGGCATTGGGTGAAGGCTTTGTCGATCATCGTAGCGACATGGTAGTCATTCGAGGAATTGCCATTCACGGCGTTTGCCCACATCACCTGGTTCCCTTTCGTGGCTTGGCCCATGTTGCCTACTTGCCAGGTGGACGCCTGCACGGCTTTGGGCGTATTGCTCGATTGGTCGATGCGATAGGCCATCGCTTTACTTACCAAGAGTGGATGACTCGGGATATTGCCGAAGCGCTGATGCACCACGGCAAAGCACGCGGAGCGGCATGCGTCATTGAAGCAGAACAACTCTGCCTGCTACTCGGCGAAGACCGTCGAGGCGATGAACGAGTCGTTACCCAATCTTTTACCGGCGAATTTGAACAGTCAGCACAATCAGGACAACTGCGCAACGAATTCCTGCGCGCCATTGGTGGACGGCGTAGCGACTAATGG
>CAXNNH010000229.1:0-3885 GCA_964203325.1 Burkholderiales bacterium
CATCTCGGGCCTCTCTGCTTATTCCTGCGGCGAATAGACGGGTACGCCGTGCAGCGCCAACACGCGCGTCGTCTCTTCAACACCCCGTAAGGTGCGCACAGCCGTGTGTAGCGCCTCGGCCTCAATAAAGGTACGACGCAGCGCGGCCAACCACAGCTTGAGCCTGCCCGGCGCGTGCAGCGGCTCGACTTTAAGCAGCACTTGCGCCCAAAAATCGGCCAGCAGTGGCAGCAGTTCAAGCCAATCGGCGGCGAGCTTACGATTCGGCCACTCACCGTCCTTCAGCGCAGCAATCCGCCGGGCCAGGAAGGGATCGGCTACCGCTCCGCGTCCAATCATCACGTCGTCACTGCCACTCACCGAACGGCAGCGCACATAATCCTCCGTCGTCCACACCTCGCCGTTCGCCGTTACCGGCAAGTTCACAACATCGCGGATACGCGCCACCCACTCCCAATGTGCCGGCGGTTGATAGCGTTCAACTTTGGTACGCGCATGGACAACCAGCGAAATGACGCCACCGGCTTCCAGCGCCCGCGCACAATCGAGCGCTTTGCCGGTATCGGAAACACCGAGGCGCATTTTGGCGGAAAAAGGAATCGTCAACGGCACCGCGCGCCGCACCGCCTCGGCAATGCGATACAAGCGTTCTGGCGCATCGAGCAACATGGCACCGCCTCCGTGACGATTAACACCGGGTGCCGGGCAGCCAAAATTGAGATCGATGCCGGCCGGCGAAAGTTCGGCCAACTGCGCCGCGTTCTCGGCCAGACACACCGGGTCGCTGCCCAGCAGTTGCACAACGACGGGTGTTCCTGCCGCAGTACGGCTGGCATTGGCCAGTTCGGGACAAAGTCGGCGGAAGGTACGCGACGGCAAGAGCGTACCGGACACACGGATAAATTCGGTCACCGCCCCGTGGTAGCCGCCAACGCGCGTCAAAATATCGCGCAGCACGTAGTCGGCAAGCCCCTCCATGGGTGCCAGCAGCAACTTTCCCCGCGCTTTGTTCATAACAGACTCGGCAAACTTTGCATTACGTAGGCGGGAATAAATACCTTGAGCACATGGTCAACGCCGGCCATCATCGATAAGCAGCGCCAGGTGCTACCAAAATTTACGTTTGCCGGGCTTGCTTTCGTCGGCAGCGCTCTTTTTATCGTCAGAAGCATCGTCACCGACCCCGACATCCGACTGACTAAGCCTGAAAAGGTCGCCCTCAAGCACATTGGTGTCGACACCATAACAAGCGGTAATCACCAGGCTCTCGATGTCTTGCAACTCGGTTTGCAGCGCTTTGTTAGCGACCGGTGTGGCGGCAGGCGATGGTGACAATTTCACCTCGGCCGGAAGTCTGCTCGGGGCTGCGGTCGGGACTTCGGCCAAACTCCCCGTCGTGTACTGCTGCAGAATAGCCACGATTTCTTCGCGCTTCCCGCGTGTGGCCATGCGCAAAGGTGCTCCGGGTCCGTCGCTGTTGGCCGCATTGGCGTTTGCCCCACGGCGCAAAAGTTCAAGCACGATTTCTTTTTTCCCCAGAAACGAAGCCGTACGCAAAGCCAAACCGGGATAACCATACTGATCGGCGCATTCAAGGTCGGCACCGGCCTCCAGCGCACGCACCACTGCCTCCAGACTGCCTTGCCTGATTGCCTCGACGAATTCCTTATTTAGCTTATCGTTCATTTCTGCCCTCGAAACCGCACACTAGACACTGTTCTTCTTCCCCTCTTTTAACACGACACCGCGCAGAAATTCTAACCCAAGCCCTTTCAAAAATTTTGAAATAAAAAAAGCCCCGCAGATCGCTCCGCGAGGCCCTTCCTTGCTGCGGCTTAATGGCTTGAATCAGCCCTCGCCAACGACCGCAAGCGTAATGGTGGCCATTACATCGGTGTGCAGCGCAACATCCAGCGAGGTCTCGCTCACCATCTTGATCGGGCCCATCGGCATACGCACAGAAGACTTCTCAACGTCGAAGCCTTGTGCTTTCAGCGCGTCGGCCACGTCGAAATTGGTCACGGAGCCAAACAGGCGGCCATCGACGCCGGCCTTGCGCGACACCTTGACGACCACGCCATTGAGTTTCTCGGCAAAAGCCTGGCAAGCGGCCAGCTTTTCGGCGGCCACTTTTTCGAGTTCGGCACGTTTGGCTTCGAATTCCTTCAGGGTCGCCGGCGTGGCACGCTTGGCCTTGCCGCCCGGAATCAGGAAGTTGCGCGCGTAGCCCGGTTTGACGTTGACCAGATCGCCAAGGTTGCCGAGGTTGACGACCTTCTCCATCAGAATAATTTGCATCGTCTTTTCCTCGCTTACTGGTGGTTATCGGTGTAGGGCAGCAGCGCCAGGAAGCGGGCGCGCTTGATGGCAACCGACAGCAGGCGCTGGTAGCCGGCCTTGGTGCCGGTCAGGCGAGCCGGCATGATTTTGGCGTTTTCAGCAATATATTCCTTGAACAGATCGACATCCTTGTAGTCGATCCCTTCCATTTTTTCCAAACTGAAACGACAGAATTTACGGCGCTTGAACAAGCCGCTGCCGCGTTTTTTCTTATCGTTCTTGTCATCTTTTTTCTTAAAAAATCGTCCCATTTTCGTTTCCTTCTACAAATTCAATCGTAGTTAAATGCAATCTAAGCTGCTTGCTGTTCTGGCTCTTGGCGGCGAGAAAACCGGTCAAACGAAGCGCAGCTCCCGGCGCGGCGGCTTGCAACCACTGGGCGGTCGGACCCAAGCCGATGGCCTGGATTTCACACTCGATGCGCCGTGGACACCCCGCTTCCATCTGTTCCGACCGATGCCCGATCACACATTCCATGACCGGCACGCCGGCAGGGGTGAAACGCAGCGCTTTGCGCTCAATCAGGGTTCCGGTCAGTTCGACAGAATTTTTCGCTCGATTCAGCAGAGTCTCGACAATCAGGCAGCGGGCTGTTCAGCCGGGCTGGCCGCCGCTTCGGCAGGAGCGGACACCGCAGCGTCAGCTTTGGCCTCCATCATCGACTTGGACTTCTCTTCCTTCATCATCGGCGATGGCGTCGTAATGGCACGTTTGGTCTTGATGGTCAGGTGACGAAGCACGGCGTCGTTAAACTTGAAGCCATGTTCCAGCTCTTCCAGCGTGACGTTATCGCACTCAATGTTCATCAGAACATAATGCGCCTTGTGCAATTTCTGGATCGGGTAGGCTAGCTGACGACGGCCCCAGTCTTCGAGGCGGTGAATTTGACCGCCGTGCGTGGCAACGAGCGCCTTGTAACGCTCGACCATCGCCGGGACCTGTTCACTCTGGTCTGGATGGACAATAAAAACGATTTCATAATGGCGCATGAACGCTCCTTATGGTTGATACCCCCCGCCATGCGAACGGTGGAGCAAGGTGGAAAAGCCGCGCATTATAAACAACTAATGACTTGAGAATCTGTTAATTCAGGATTTTTTCTTGTTTTCGGCGAATCGGCTAGCATGCCGCCACCCGTGGCGCACGCGAAAATATGCCGTAGTGCGCGCCACCTTCAACGTTAGATACGGTTAAATACGCAATGGACAACATGCCCTGCTCGACAAACATAGCGCGCTCGGTCGCCATCATTGGCGGGGGACCTGCTGGCCTGATGGCCGCCGAAGTGTTGAGCGGCCACGGGATTCGGGTCGACCTTTTCGACGCCATGCCTTCGGTCGGCCGCAAGTTTCTGATGGCCGGCAAGGGCGGTATGAACATCACGCATTCCGAGCCGACGGCCGCTTTTCACGCACGCTATGGCGCACGGCAGAACAACATCGCGCCGCTGCTCGACGCTTTTGGGCCACACGCCTTGCGCCAGTGGGCGCAAGGGCTGGGCATCGACACTTTTGTCGGTAGTTCAGGGCGCGTCTTTCCGGTCGA
>CAXNNH010000230.1:0-3885 GCA_964203325.1 Burkholderiales bacterium
AGCGGCTTGTCACTTGGCGGGTGTTTGCGCCAGCTTCTGTTCGATTTTGGCGACCGGTACCGCACCGGGGACGCGTTCGCCATCGGCGAAGAAAATGGTCGGCGTGCCGTTGATGGCTAGTTTGCGACCGGTCTCGATTGTTTTTTGCACGGCGGCGGTGTCGCAATCGCCTTTACCGCTCGGTGCTTTGCCGTCGACCATCCAGTCGTTCCACGCTTTCGCCTTATCGGCCGCGCACCAAATCTGGTTCGATTTTTCCAGCGAGTCGGGCGAGAGGATGGGGTAAAGGAAGGTGTAGATGGTCACGTTGTCGAGCTTGACCAAATCCTTGGCCAACTTTTTGCAATAGCCGCAATTCGGGTCTTCAAAGGTAGCGAAGACACGCTTGCCGTCGCCACGCACTTGTTTGACGGCAAGGTCGAGCGGCAGTTCGGAGAACTTGATGGCGTTGAGCTTTTGCATACGTTCTTCGGTCACATTTTTCATCGTCTTGCCGTCGACCAGGTTACCAATCAGCAGCGCTGAAACCTTGTCGTCGGTGTAGAGAATCTGGCCGTCAATATAAACTTCGTAAAGGCCAAAGTAAGTCGTCTTGGTAACGCTGGTGACCTTGTTACCCAACTTGCCTTCGATTGTTTTTTTTATGCTGGCTTCGTCGGCCAGCGCCGAAAGGCTGAAAGTGGCAGCCAGGGTGCTGGCTAGAACGAGCGGCATCATTTTCTTGAACATTTATTTCTCCGTTTGCGACAAGGTGTCAGGGGGTAGGGGTGGAAAACTAGAAAGCGCCGAGCGCGTAGCGCACCAGCAGGTTTTTGACGGGCGGCAAGGCATTGGTCAGATTCATGCCCAGGTTACGCAATGGTTTGAGTCCGGGAATATTCTCACGAAAGAGTTGGCGCAGGGTGTGCGTAGCGGTCTGCATGAGCACGGTTTCCTCGCGCCGCGCTCGCTGGTAGCGCTGTAACAGACGCTCTTCGCCGATGTCCTGCCAGCTCGACGTAGCGGCCAGCAAATCGGCGAGCACTTTGGCGTCCTGGTAGCCAAGGTTGATACCGTGGCCAGAAAGCGGGTGGATGCCGTGTGCCGCATCGCCAATCAAAGCCAGTCGTGGCGCCACGCTGCGCGGTACGCGTATCAGGCGCAGCGGGAAGGCGGCCGGCGGCGTGATTTGCTGGAAGGCCCCCAGCTCATGCTGACCGGCGGCGGCAACGCGCGCGCAGAACTCGTCTTCCGGCAAGGCCAGCAAGGCAGCGGCATGCGCGTCGGGCGTGGACCAGACGATGGAAAGGCGATTACCGGGCAAAGGTAGCCACGCGAGAACGCCATCGTCGCGAAACCACTGGCGGGCGATACCGCGATGTGGACGCTCGCATGCAAAGTTGGCGACCAGCCCCATTTCAGCGTAAGGCGTGTCGATGGCTTGCAGGCCGGCGGCCTGGCGTACCCACGAGTCGCGCCCGTCGGCGCCGACCAGCAACTTGCCTGAAATCGTCTTCCCGTTGCTCAAGGTCAGGCTGGCGGCGCTTTCCGTCATCTGCAGCGCGCTGGGCGCGGCCGGGCAGAACAGGGTAAGGTTGCTCTGCCGCTTGACGCTTTCCCAAAATTCGCCAGACATCAAAGAAGATTCAAGAATCCAGCCGAGTTCGGCGACGCCACTGGCGTAGGCCGAAAAATCGAGCTGCGCGCCGGCATCACCGAGAATTTTCATGGCGTGAATCGGCGCCATGCGTTCAGCGTCGAGGTGTTTCCAGGCACCGATTGCTTTCAGAAAATCGACGTTGGCCGGGCTGATCGCATAAACGCGCGCATCCCATTGATCGATAGGCGCAGCAGTCGCAACCCTGGCCGACTGAGCACGAGCGCCGGGAGGCGCATGCCCCTCGACCAGGGCGATCCTCAGGCGCGTGTCGCGCAAGGCGCACGCCAGCGCCAGGCCCGCCAGGCCGCCGCCGACAATAAGAACGTCAAATGTCGATGTCTCGATGCTTGCTTCCATACGCTGAAACTCCAAGAAGGCGCGATTGTGCCTCGCTGCACTGTTGTTTTACAAGCGCGACGATGCGTGTTAGAAGTCTGGACCGATGAATACAGATCCATTTTCCATTACCGATTGTTTTTATCCGGCCATCGTACGCGGCCGATTCGCTTCGCCGATTGACGCCTTGGTTGCGCTAGGCGTACCCGGCGATGAGGCGACGGATCTGGTGGCGGCGTCTTGGCGCGTTAGCGGTGCAGACAGTCCGTGGGCCAGCATCGTGGCCACGACCTATGGTAGTCGGTCGGTGGCCGTGCTGCCGCTGGCGGACGGTCGCTGGGCGGCGTGCAACGTTTTTATCGATACGCTGTGCGTGACACAGCCAGAGGCCGAGCGTCGACTGGCGCGTCTGCTCAAGGCCGGGACGCGCGGCACGGCGGGCGTCTTGGCGCTGGCGGCGGGAGAGCTGTCGCTGGTGCTGGAAACTGACCGCTAACGTTTTTTGGCATTCGGCTGAAATTCCGGCTAGAGAAGCCCTGTTGTCGCCACTTTCAGGCATTTGCCTGCTCGATGGGCTATTCGTGCCAGAGTTTAATCCGCATAAGCCACAGCCAATTTGCTAGCATTGCATTTTATTTAAAGTCATTGGCGCAAACATGAACTCAGCACACCACACACTCCTGTCGGATGCCGAAGTGGAGAAAACCCTAAAGGGGATCGTTATTCCGCCTCGGCCCCAGATTCTGGTCAAGCTTGGCAAGGAGATGAACAAGGAAGACCCGGACCCGCAGGCGATTGCTCGTTTGATCGGGGCCGATGTCGGGCTTTCCGCCGCCGTTTTGAAGACCGTCAATTCGCCCTTCTTCGGGCGAACCAGCAAGATCAGCTCGGTCGCCAGTGCCGTCGGCCTGATGGGCATGAAGGCGGCGGGGCAGATTGTGACCGGACTGGTGATCAGAAACGCCGTGGTCGGCGATGCCCGTTCGCTGGAACGCTTCTGGGACAGCGCCGAAAAGGTGGCCGGAATCGCCGCTTACATCGCTTCTACACTTCCCCGTGGGCCGCGCGACGATGCGTACAGTTTCGGCCTCTTTCACGATATTGGCATTCCAGTGCTCATGCAAAAATTCCCGGATTACCGGCAGACCCTGGCGCTAGCCGAAGGCGAAGCCGAGCGCTCGCTAACCGAGGTGGAAGACGAGCGCCATGCGACCAACCACGCCACGCTGGGCTATCTGATCGGCAAGGGCTGGTTTTTACCGGAAGTCATCTGCGAGGCGATTCGCTATCACCACGACTTCTCAGTGTTCAGAGACAAGGAGATTGTTTCTCCGCAGGCGCTGACACTGATTGCCATTAACCGCCTGGCTGAACATTTCAACGATGAATACGTGCGTTTGCGCAACGATCCCGAGTGGACGAAGATGAGCCGCGAAGTGCTGGCTCATTTGGGATTGCAAGAAACCGAGTATCTCGATTTGCGCGAAGAGCTGGCCATCATGATCCGTTAAAGATCGGCCTTAGCGCTCGTGCTGTGCGTAGCGCTCGTGCTGTGACCTGGCACTTCAAGAGGTGCCGTGCCTCCTGCTCTTCTGTCGTCCGCTGCGGGATTGTCCGCGCATTTGCGTGTAGTGCAGAATGCGCTGTGCCGTGCGATCCAGCCCGACCGGATGCGTTGCTTCCAGCCTTCTCAGCCGTTCGACCAAGACGCCGAAAGCGGGGGGAAAGGAAATTCCCTTGCTGGCAAAGACGATCTTGTTTTCTCCCTCGTCCGCTTCGACAATCAGGAATTTTTCGGCAAAAGCATCGGCAATTCGACGCACGTAGCTGTCGTAGCCCGCATCGTCGGCGCACAGATTGACCACCAGAATGCCGCCTTCGCTCAATTGCGCGTAGCAGGCATCGTAAAA
>CAXNNH010000231.1:0-3875 GCA_964203325.1 Burkholderiales bacterium
AGTCGTGCCGATACCGCCGAGACGCGCATTGCCTCCTGCGTCATCGCCACCCTGATCGCCCACGCCAACCGCAAAAAACTACAGGTGAATGAATGAAGCAAGGTGCTTTAACCATTAATGCCGGCTCCTCGTCGATCAAATTTGCCCTCTTCGAACTGAACGGCGTAGCGGCGGGCCTGGCCAGTCATCCTTCGCTTTCCGGGCAGATCGATGGAATCGGCGCCGAAGCCAAGTTGGTGGCCAAGGACAGTCATGGTCAGCGTTTTCCGGAAAGGGTATTGGCTGCCGGAATCCACCACAAGGAGGCCTTTGACGAGCTTCTACGCTGGCTGGAGGCACACAACAAGGATGATTGGCGCATCACGATGGTCGGCCACCGGGTGGTACATGGCGGCGAGCTTTACTCACAACCGATGGTACTCACCCCTTCCGTGCGGGCCGAATTAGAGCAGTTTGTCGTCCTCGCACCGTTGCATCAGCCGCACAATCTGGCCGGCATTCGCGCTCTCTCGGCGCTTCTACCGGACGTAGCGCAAGTGGCCTGTTTCGATACGGCCTTCCACCGTACCCAACCGCGTATGGCGCAACTATTTGCCATCCCGAAAGCACTCAGTGCCGAAGGCGTTAAACGCTACGGTTTTCACGGTCTCTCTTACGAGTACATTGCGCGCGTGCTGCCGCAGCACACACACCGAGCCGAGGGATGTGTCATCGTTGCCCATTTGGGGAACGGAGCCAGCATGTGCGCCATGAAAGGGCTACGCAGCCAGGCCACCTCAATGGGCTTCACCGCGATCGATGGCCTGATGATGGGCACGCGCACCGGTAGCCTGGATCCGGGCGTCATCCTTTATCTGCTTGAAAACAAGGGAATGGGACTGAAAGAGCTGACCGATCTGCTCTACAAACAGTCCGGCTTGCTCGGGGTTTCGGGGATTAGTCAGGATATGCGCACCTTGCTGGCTAGCGATGACTCGGCGGCGGCCGATGCCGTTGAGCTGTTCTGTTATCGCGCCATCACGCAGATTGGATCGCTCGCCGCTGCACTCGGTGGCCTCGACGCGCTAGTTTTTACCGGCGGGATTGGCGAGCATTCGGCCGAGATACGTCGCCGCATTGTCGAGGGCTGCGCCTGGTTGGGTCTGGAGTTCGATGCAGCCGCCAACGAGGCCAACGAAGTACGCATCAGTACCGTCGGCAGTCGTATCGACGCCCTGGTTATTCCGACCGATGAAGAATGGATGATTGCGCACCACACGCGGAATCTGCTCGGGGACTCTGCTTCCGCTTAACGGGACGGCGACTTTCTGGAACTCGTGCCACGCACCAAAAATGGGATTATGCTTGCACGCAACCAACATCGTTACGAGCGCAGTTAGGTGCACTTTACGTGTAAAAGTGGTCAGGATGGCGAAATCGGCTTATCGCCTGCCGACAGAATTTGCACAATAATTCGCACAACAATAGGAGAGCATTATGGGTACTGATTTGATCAAGCTTTGGAGCAGCCTGCTGGCAGAACGCGCCGAAGCCCAGGCCGCCGCCGCACGCGATGAGCTACAAGCGGCATGCGACCTGGCATCCGCCTTGCGGGACATCCCGGCGAAAGCCCCTATGAACGTGTTCAAAGCACAGTTGCTGGCGCACGAAGCTTGGTTGGAATACTTTCAGCGCGAGGGACGCAATCCACCGAAGTAATAACGAAGTAAGGGGCGGTGGAAAGCAAGACGGAAAAAGCGGCATGTCAAAAACGTTGCCTCTCCTGATCGCAGCCCTGCTTGAACCTGGCCGTTATCCCCATCCGGCACAGCAGGTCGAGTTGATCGAAACGCATGCTTCCTGGCTTTTGCTGGCCGGAGCGTTCGTCTATAAAATCAAAAAATCGATCACACTGCCTTTCCTCGATTACGGCACACTGGATAAGCGGAGGGCGTGCTGCCTTGCCGAGTTGCAGCTCAATCGCCGTTTTGCTCCCGAACTTTACCTTGGCGTAGTGGCGGTGCTCGGGACGCCGGAGAACCCGCGCTTCAGCGACAAGAGCGAAGATTTCGCGTCTTCCGAGGTACTGGAGTTCGTCGTCCGGATGCACCGCTTCGCTGAGGCCGGCCGGCTAGACCATCTCTGTGCGCGCGGCTTGCTCGAACCGGCGCATATCTCGGCGCTTGCCGAGGCGCTGGTCGATTTTCATGGCATAGCGGCCATCGCTTCTGGCGAGACGCGCTTTGGTGCACCCTTGGCGGTATCCGCTGCCGCATTGGAGAATTTTACGGAGCTATTGTCCCTGCTGTCGGACACTGCGAGCCAGGAGCGACTGCAGGCGCTGCACGTTTGGACTAAAGACGAATGCAGGAAGCTGGCCGCTCATTTTGTCCGTCGCAAGGTTTTGGACCGTGTGCGCGAATGTCACGGTGACCTGCATCTGGGCAATCTGGTCGTAATCGATGGGCGCGTTACGCTCTTCGACTGTATCGAATTTAACGAGGATTTCCGCTGGATTGATGTCGCCAGCGAAGTGGCCTTTACCTACGTCGACTTGCTCGATCACCGGCAGCCAGGGCTGGCGGGCTGGCTACTCAACGAATGGTTGCTGCGTTCCGGCGATTACGATGCCTTGACGGTGCTGCGCTTCTACGCAGTTTATCGGGCGCTGGTGCGCGCCAAGGTGGCCGCAATTAGCGCCGAACAGGGACGAGGCGATGGCAACGAGGTACAAGGCTACATGGCCCTGGCCGAATGCCTGGCCATTCCCCCAAAACCGCGCCTGATGATTACCCACGGCCTTGCGGGCTGTGGCAAAACACGCGCTTCGACCCGACAGATCCTCGGCGATCCTCATGCCGCAACGCTACGCCTGCGCTCCGATGTCGAGCGTAAACGGCTATTTGGCTTAAACGCAATTGAGAAGAGCGGCTCGCCCATCGACGGCGGTATTTACGGACAGGAGGCCAATCGGCGCACTTATCGACGATTGTATGAACTGACCCGGCAGGCGTTGGCGGCCGGGTGGTCGGTGGTCGTCGATGCAGCCTTTCTTAAGCGTGCCGAACGCGATGCTTTTCGAACGCTGGCAAACGACAGCGCTGTCGACTTTTTTATTTTGGCGCCCCAGGCCAGCCTTGAACAACTGCGCGAACGTATTTTGGCCCGGCTTGCCAAAGGCCGTGACGCCTCGGAAGCGACGCCTGAAGTGCTGGAAAAGCAACTGTCCTGGATCGAAGCGTTGGCGGCCGACGAACGGGCATTCCTGCTATCGGAGCCTTGCGCTACGTAATCATTCACCCCCCTATAGCACAAACGGAATGGCCGGGATCTCCCTTCTTTTTGTACAAGCTCTAGCGCAACGCTGGCAAAGCGAAATTGCCGTACCCTCCAGCGCCGGCACGGCCTACCGCTCGGCGACGGCCGCTGGGTAGCGCAGCAGGTCAGGCGTTGGTTGCAGGGGCGAAGACCGGTGAGCGGCGATGGTTGATGGCTGGAGACCCGCATGGAACAACGATCTCCAAGGGGTATGGCTGGAGAATGGCGTAAACAGGGCTTCTCCGGGCAGCCTCTTTTAAGTGACTGTAAAGCCGCTTAGTCCCGCAGTGAAATATTTAGCCGCACATCCGGCATTTCGTCGGTCGCGTAGCGCGAATCGGCGCCGATGCTGGCGACGGTGGCGAGCAACTGCTTGCCGGCATCCATCAGGCGGGCGAGTACCGGATTGCGATGGCGAGGAACGTAGCCCAGCTTCAGCCCTTCCCGCGCAAGAATTTCGATGGCCAGTTCATCGTGTGGATTTGCCGGTTCGCGGCGCAAAATGAGTGATCCGCCGACAACCAGACTCGGCACAGCAATATTCGCTTGGTGATAAGGCAGGCCGGCGACGTGCGTTT